>DATJEA010000390.1:0-14535 GCA_035497095.1 Acetobacteraceae bacterium
GCCGAGCGCGCCCTCGTAATCCTCCTTGAACGGCTTCACCGGCGACCACCAGGGGGTGATACCCCATTTCGGGTCAGATGGCGCGCGGCCGGCGGTGAGTTTGAACAGCATGAAGCCCTTGAGCAGGGTTTCCACCCGCACGCTGCCGTCGCCGAAGGCGCTCTGGTGGCCGGGGGGAGTTTCTTGAAGTCCAGCAGGGTCAGGTTTTCGTTGATCACGGCGGGCGATTCTGCTGAGTTGGGCTGCGTGGTTGCGGCCCAGCGGGAATGACGTACGCCGGCACGATACTCAATCTGAATTCATCCGCATGCGAATATATCGCGCGCTCCACAGGATCGGCGGTCACGATTCGCGGCGCGAGCGGTGCGGGATTGGGCGCGCTGGTATCCCGTAGGGGATTCGAACCCCTGTCGCCGCCGTGAAAGGGCGGTGTCCTAGGCCTCTAGACGAACGGGACGTGGTGCAGGCGGTGGGTAGCGAAGCTGTTGGCGGCGGTCAAGAGCGGAGGGCGGGTTCAGCGGCCGGTGAAGTTCGGGGTGCGCTTTTGCATCCAGGCCTGCTGGCCCTCCTTCAGGTCGGCGCTGTCGCGGTTGGCGCGGGCGCGGGCCTCGATGGCGGCGAGGTCGGCGTTGCCGCGGGCGATGTCGTTGAGCGCGCGCTTCATGCCCTGCACGGCGAGCGGGGCGTTGGCGGCGAGGCGGGCGGCCAGGGCGTCGACCTTGGCCTCCAGCGCGTCGGGGGCGACCAGGTCGGTGAGGAAGCCGGCGCGCAGCAACTCGGGGCCGTCGAGCTTGTCGCCGGTGAGGAACAGGCGCTTGGCGGTGTCCAGCCCCATGCGGCTGACATAGCGTTGCATGCCGCCGGGCTGGTAGTGCAGGCCGAGGCGGGCGGCCGGCATGAACATCGCCATGGTGGTGACGCCGATGCGGAAGTCGCAGGCCAGCGCCAGGTCGGTGGAGCCGCCATAGACGCCACCATTCAGTGCCGCGATGCTGGGCGGGCGAAGCTGCTCGACGCGGTCGGTCAGATCGCCGAAGCCGGCGGTGGAGCTATCACGGCCGGCGGCAGCGATTTCGCCGATATGAAAGCCGGAGGAGAAGCTCTTGCCGGTGGCCGCGAAGACGACGACGCGCACGGCCTGGTTGGCGTCGATCTCGTCCAGCAGGCGGATCAGTTCGATGATATCAGGCGGCTCGATGCGATTATGCAGCGCCGGGCGGTTGAGGCGGATGGTGGCGCGGTGGCCATCTATGTGCAGGGTGGGAAGGTCGGACATGATTCCTCCAGAAAAGGACTTCTTTTTGTGAACAAAAAGAAGCAAAAAAACCTTTTATCCATTGGAGTGTACGAAATCTCCGCCACTCCGGGGTTGCAAGGCGAACGAACGTTTTTTGGTTCTTTTTTTCAAAAAAAGAACACTTAACTCTTAGGCGGCGCCGGGTGCTTCATCATCGCGCCGGTCATCGGGATGAAGTAGACGCCGACGTCCTTGCGGGAGTGGATCTTGCCTTCGGCGTCCTTGGTGTAGACATAGAGGAACTGGCCGCGCTTGAACGGCTGGCCGATCGGGATCAGCGCGCGGCCGCCGGGCTTGAGCTGCTTGAACAGGTCGGGGGGCGCGCATTGCGCGGCGCAGGTGATGATGATCATGTCGAAGCCGCCTTCGACCTCCGGCCAGCCGAAATAGCCGTCGCCGACCCGGGTGTGGACATTGTCGTAGCCGAGCGGGGTGAAGATTTTCGCCACCGCCTCGCCGAGCGGCTTGATGATCTCGATCGAGTAGGCCTGTTTCACGATGCGGCTCAGCAGGGCGGACTGGAAGCCGCTGCCGGTGCCGACCTCCAGCGTGATGTCGGTGGGCTTGGGGGCGGCGACCTGGGTCATGTAGGCCTGGCCGAGATAGTCGGACAGTGCCGAGCCGTAGCCGAGCGCCCAGGGCTTGGGGGTGGCTTCGTAGGCATCGCCGGGGGTGGCGCGGTGCTGGTCGTAGAGATAGTGGAAATATTCGCGCGGTACTTCCTCGAACGCGGCCATGACGGCGGGATCGGCGTGGCCGAGGCGGTCTTTGAGGTAGGAGTCGATGCGCTTCATCGCCGCCGGCTTGCGGGCCTGGATGGCGTCGAACTGCTGCTGGGTGAGGCTGACCGGGCGACCGGAGGCGAGCATCGCTTGCTCATAGGCGGCGCGGGTCCAGCCGGTGGTGGCGCCGGCGCGGGCGGAGAACAGCGCGGGGGCGGCCAGGGCGGAGGCCACCAGGGTGCGGCGGGTCAGCGAGCCATCGGTCACGATGCGGATTCTCCGGCAAGGGGTCGTGGAAAGGCGAGGGCACAGATGACATACAGCAGCAGCGCGGACAGCAGAACCCGGTCATAGCCGAATTCCAGCGAGGTGAGGTTGGCGAGCGGCGTCGAAATCACCGAGAAGGCGCCGTTCAGCCCCCAGGCCCAGGGCAGGAAGCCGCCGGAGCCGGTGCGCGACAGGCCGAGCGGGAACGGCAGGCCGAGGGCGATGGAGACCGGCGCCACCACCAGCAGCACGATCGCGGCGCGCAGCGGCCAGGGCAGCGCCAGGCTGGCCAGCATCGCCGGTTGCAGGAAGGCGAGCAGCAACGCGCCCCAGACCACGATGACGCCGGCGGCCAGCCACATGCCGGTGCGCGGGTTGCGGAAGCGATGCGCCAGCATGGCGCCGAGGCCGGAGAAGATCAGCATGCCGGTCAGCACCAGCGCGAAGCCGGAGGTGCGGTCGTTGAGGTAGAAGCTGGCGCGCTCGATGGCGAAGATTTCGATGAACAGGAAGCCGAGGCCGAGGGCGGCGAAGTAGATCACCGCACGGATTGTGCCGCCTCCCGGTGCGCGCAGGCGGCGATGGCCGGGCAGCATACGGGCCAGCAGCGGGGCGGCCAGCACGATCAGCGCGATCACCAGCGCCTGCGCCAGCACCGCGAGGTTGACCAGCGGGCCGATCTCCGCCTGCGGCAGGATTTCCAGCCGCTGCAGGATGGTGCCGAGATGGGCGAGGCGCAGCACGGCGTAGAATGACGGGCGGTCGTAGGTGATCGGCGCCAGGTTGAAGGCGCGGGCGGATTCGGTGGCGTGGCCGAGCAGGATCGGCAGCGCCTCGTCGGCGATGGCGTCGTGCGGGCCGGCGCCGGAAGTGACCTGGCCGGCTTCGAACGAGACTGCCGGCAGGTCGTTGTAGATGCCGGCGCGGGCGGCGGCGACGTCGATGCCGGGGAAGTAGCTGATATCGAACGAGCGATCGTCGCAGAATCTGCGCGCGGCGGCGATTTCGGCGGCGGTGAACGGGGTGTTGGAGAGCAGCACGCGGACGTTCCAGGCCGAGCGGTAGACCAGCACATGGCGTTCCGGGTGGGGGTAGCCGGCGGCCAGCAGGCCGGCGCGGGCGGTGGCCAGCACGCGGACCGCGTAGGCGGGGAATTCGCGGATCGAGGCCGGGATGGAGACGAGGCCGCCGGGCTTCAGCGCACGCAGATAACTCGTGAGCGCCTCGGCGGCGAAGGCGCTGGTGTTGGCTTCCGCGGTATCGAGGAAATCGGCCGACAGGTCGATGATGTCGAAGCCGGCCGGGTGGGCGGCGGCGGCGGCGATCGGGCTCTCGCCGCCCAGCGTGACGCCCGCGCCCAACGCGGCAGCCGGAGCCGGGCCGAGGCCGATGCGCAACGCGGCGCGCAGCACCGGTTCCGGCTCCAGGGCAAGGATGCGGGCGGCGCCGAGGGTGCGCACCTCGCCGATGCGGAAGCCGCCGGAGGTGCCGGCCAGCAGCACGCTGGCGTGCGGGCGCAGCGTGTACGGCAAAGCGGCCAGGGTGGCGGGGGCGTAGCGCGTGTCGAGCTTGCCGGGCTTGGGCAGGGCGGCGATGCGGTTGCCGTCGCGGTACAGGCCGAAGGCGGGCGGCGGGCCGGGCAGGTTCAGCATGCCGGCGTTGTTGCTGAGGTCGGTGTCCACCCGCTCGGTGAAGTCGTCGAGCAGCATGTAGAGGCCGCGCGGCGAGCGGTGCTCGGCCACTTCCTGGCTGTCGGGCACATTGGAGGGGGCGTAGATCGCCTTGTATTCGTTGAACCCGGCCTGATCGTCGAGCAGCAGCAGGCCGGCGCCGGCCAGCAGTGCCAGGCCGGCGACCAGCAGCGGCAGGCGGTGGCGCCAGGCGGCGGCGGCCAGCGGCAGCAGCAGGCAGGGCACCAGGTGGAACGGATGCACCACCCACATCAGCGCCAGCACCGCCAGCGCGCCGAGGCCGGCGCCGGTGAGGTCGTAGCCGTAGACGCGGCCGATCTCGCGGTCGTGCAGGATGAAGAACAGGCTGACATAGAGGCCGGCCAGGAAGAAGAACGGCAGCAGCGCCAGATAGTAGCCGGCGATGTTCCACAACTGCGGTTCGAACGTCGCCGGATTCTGCAATTGCAGCGGGTTGAACGGGTTTGTTGTGACGAAATGGAAGCCGATCGCGGCAGCCACGATCAGCACCGGCGGCAGCCAGGCGAGCAGCATCGGTCCGGCGGCGGCGAAGCGGTCGCGGGCGAGCGCGATCACCACGCCGGACAGCGCGAAGCCGGCCAGCACGATGGAGATCACCCAGTAGCCGTATTCCGACCATTTCGCGACCGCGAAGTAGCGGGTCAGCGCGATCTCGAAGCCGACCGTGGCCAGCGAGACCAGGAACAGCGGCAGCAATTCCAGCGCCCGGGCCGGGCGGTTCAGCGCCATACGTGCTGCCGGATGAAGCCAGCGAGTCGCGTGTTGAAGCGGGGCGCATTGTCGACGAACAGCGCGTGGCCGACATCGCGCAGCACCACGCTCTGGGCGTCCGGATGATTGGCGGCGAGGTTGCCGGCCTGGCCGGCGAGTCGGGCGCGGACGATGTAGAGGATCGGCTTGTGCGTTGCGTAAATGGCAGCTTTCCAATAGGTTCGCGGTACCGGGTAGGCGAGCAACGCGTCGGCGGCGGCCTCCGGAGTACGCAGCGCGGTGCGGGTCAATTGGTCGAGCCAGCCGGCCGGCTGCGGATGGGCGAACATGCTACGGACGAAATTGCGCATCATCACCGGGCGCGGCAGCTTGCGGCCGGCGTGGTAGGGGGTGCGCGACGGTGTCGGCGGCGGGTTCTCGCCCACCGAATTGTCGATCAGCACCAGTCCGGCGAGGCGGGAATCGCCGTGGCTATGAACATAGGCCAGCGCGTCCAGCACGCCGAGCGACCAACCGACCAGCAAGACCGACTGGTTGCCGAGGGCTGCGATCAGTTCGGCGATGTCCTGGCCGCGGCGGTTCTGCTCATAGCCGCCAGCGGCGATCTGGCTGTCGCCCTGGCCGCGGGGATCGAAGGCGATGACGCGGTAGCTGCGGGAGAAATAGGCGATCTGCCGGCTCCAGATCCAGGCCGGCATGGTCCAGCCGGGGACCAGCACGATGGTGTGCGCGTTGGGCGGGCCGGCCGCGATGTAATGCAGTCGTATGCCGTCCGACGTGCGAAAGAAGCGATCCTGCTGCGCCGGCACGGGCCTGGAGGCGGCGGCGGGCGCACGCAGCGCGACTCCGGCCAGAAGCGTTCCAAGGAGTGCCCGTCTGTGCATGGCGTCAACTGCCTTGTTGGCTGATATGCTGTCAACCGAACTCCTGCGGTGCCCCGATGCAAGACGATCCCGAGCCCCCCTCCCGCCGCAACGCGCTGATCGCCATGCTGGCGATCCTGCTGCTGGTGCTGGGTGGCATCTGGCTGGCCCGCCTGCTGCATGACAGCGGCAAGCTGGAGGACTGCCTGATGGCCGGGCGGCGCAACTGCACGGTGATCCACGGCTCGCCGTAAGATCGCCGGCTTGTCGCCCCCTGCCGCCCGCCCTAGGCTCATGCCAGCATCACGCTTCTGGGAGGGGCAAACATGAAACTCGGCGAGGCGATTGCGGAAATCATGAAACGCGAGGGGATCGAGATCCTCACCGGCTATCCGGTCAATCACCTGATCGAATACGCGGCGGCGCTCGATATCCGCCCGATCATGGTCCGCCAGGAGCGGATCGGCGTGCATATGGCCGACGCGATCAGCCGGATGACCTCCGGCAAGACGATTGGCGCGTTCTGCATGCAGCACGGGCCAGGTGCCGAGAACGCCATGGGCGGCGTGGCGCAATGCTACGGCGAGAGCGTGCCGGTGCTGGTGCTGCCGATGGGCTATCCGCGGCGGCTGGCCTATATCGACCCGAATTTCAACTCCACCTCGGCGATGCGGCCGTTCGTGAAATCGTCCGAACCGGTCAATATCGCCGCCGAAGTGTGCAACATCTTCCGCCGCGCCTTCACCGCGCTGCGCAACGGGCGCGGCGGGCCGGTGATCGTGGAAATCCCGGCCGATATGTGGGGCGAGGAGGTGGCCGAGCCGCTGGACTACACCCCGGTGCTGTCCACCCGCTACGGGCCGGACCCGGTGCACGTGGCCGAAGCGGCGAAGCTGCTGATCGGCGCCAAGAACCCGATGCTGTATGCCGGCCAGGGGGTGCATTACGCACAGGCCTGGCCGCAACTGAAAAAGCTGGCGGAGTTGCTGGCGCTGCCGGTGATGACCAGCCTGGGCGGCAAGAGCAGCTTCCCCGAGACGCATCCGCTGTCGCTCGGCTCGGCCGGCGTGGCGATGCCGCGGGCGGTGAACGAGTTTCTCGCCAAGGCGGACGTGATCCTCGGCGTCGGCTGCAGCTTCACCGAAAGCAACTTCGCGGCCAAGATTCCGGGCGGCAAGACCATCATCCACGCGACGCTCGATCCGGCGCATCTGAACAAGGATGTGGCGGTGCAGGTCGGCCTGATCGGTGACGCCGGGCTCACGCTGGACGCGCTGCTGGCCGAGATCGGCAAGACGGTGAAGGCACCGCGCGATGCCACGGCGGTGGCGGCGGTGATCAAGACCAGCCATGACGCGTTCCTGGCCAAGTGGCTGCCGAAGCTCACCAGCAACGAGGCGCCGCTGAACCCCTACCGCGTGCTGTGGGATTTGCAGCACACGGTGGACATGGACAACGTGGTCATCACCCACGACGCCGGCAGCCCGCGCGACCAGCTTTCGCCGCTGTGGAAGTCGACCACGCCGCTGTCCTATATCGGCTGGGGCAAGACGACGCAGCTTGGCTACGGGCTGGGGCTGGCGATGGGCGCGAAGCTGGCCAAGCCGGACAAGCTGTGCATCAACGTCTGGGGCGACGCGGCGATCGGCTTCACCGGCATGGACTTCGAGACGGCGGTGCGCGAGCGGATTCCGATCATGTCGATCCTGCTGAACAACTTCTCGATGGCGATCGAGCTGAAGGTGATGCCGATTTCGACCGAGAAATTCCGCTCGACGGATATCTCCGGCGACTACGCGGCGATGGCGCGGGCGTTCGGCGGCTATGGCGAGCGGGTGACGAAACCCGAGGATATCATTCCGGCGATCAAGCGCGGCATCGAGAAGACGAAGCAGGGGATTCCGGTGCTGCTGGAGTTCATTACCTGCAAGGAGACTGAGGTGGCGCGGCCGGGGACGTAAGCAAGGAAGCGGCGCTTTTTTGCAAAAAAGCGCGCAAAAAACTCTATCCCTTGGAGTCCCGGACCGTGGTCCGGGACTCCAATGATCAAAAAGTTTTTTTGCTTCTTTTTGTTCACAAAAAGAAGACCTTACTTTGAGTGCTTGGCTTCATGCTTCAGGAGCCACGCCTTACGCTCCAGCCCGCCGCCATAGCCGGTGAGGCTGCCATTGGCGCCGATCACCCGGTGGCAGGGCACCACGATCGAGATCGGGTTGGCGCCGTTGGCGGCCCCTACGGCGCGGATGGCGGTGGGGCGGCCGATGCTGGTGGCGAGGCGGGCGTAATTGGTGGTGGCGCCGGCCGGGATCTGGCGCAGCGCCGCCCAGACCTGGTTCTGGAATGCGGTGCCGGCGGCGGCGACCGGCAGGCGGTCGATCGCGGTCAGGTCCCCGGCGAAATAGGCGGCGAGGCAGGCGGTGGTGTCGGTGGGGTCGGGGCCCGGGGTCGGGGTCTGGTTGTGGTATTGGCGGCGCAGCGAGGCGCACATCCGCTCGGCGTAATCTTCGAATTCCAGCGCGCAGAGGCGGGTGCCGTCGGTGACCAGCAGGATCTCGCCGATCGGCGATGGGGCGCGGCTAAGCAACAGGTTCAATAATTTTCTCCTGCGTCGGAGTCAGCGGATCGGAGGCCCAGAGCTGCAGCGCGGCATAGGCTCGCCACGGGCGCCAGGCGGCGGCGCGGGCCAGCAGCGCCTTGGCGGTGGGGCGGCCCTCGGGCGTTGCCATCGCGCGCATCAGGCCGATATCGGCGGCCGGGAAGGCGTCCGGCTCGCGCAGGGCGCGCATGGCGATGTACTGCGCGGTCCATTCGCCGATGCCGGGCAGCGCCACCAGCCGGGCGATCGCTTCGTCGAGGCCCCGGCCGGGGTCGAACAGCCGGTGATCGGCGGCGGCGGCCTGCGCCATGCCGCGCAGCGCGGCGCCGCGGCTGCGGGGCATGCCGAGGGTGAGCGCCAGATCGGCGTCGGCGATGTGCTCCGGCAGCGGGAACACGTGGGTCAGGCCGTCGGCCGGCTCCGGCAGCGGCGTGCCGTATAGCCCGGCCAGCTTGCCGGCCAGCTTGGTCGCACCGGCGACGGTGATCTGCTGGCCGAGGATCGCCCGCACCGCGAGTTCGAACCCGTCCCAGGCGCCTGGCACCCGCAGCCCCGGCCGCAGCGCCACCAGACCGGCGAGATGCGGGTCGGTGGCGAGGTGCTCGGCGATCAGCGCCGGGTTGGCGCCGAGGTCGAAAATCCGCCGGATGCGGGCGACGATCAGCGGCAGCGCGCTCAGCACCGGAAAACGGATGGCGGCGATCAGCGCCGGCCCCTGCTTCGCCGGGCGCACGGTGATGGTGCCGACCGCGCCATCCAGCGTGATGCTGCGGGCATAGCAGCCGTCCCGCACCGCCTCCACGCCCGGGATGGCGCGGGCGGCGAGGAAGCCGATGATGCCGTCCCAGTCATAGGGCGGCTGATAGGCCAGCCGCAGTTCCACCGCCGGGCCAGCGGGTGCGATGCGGGAGCGGCGCAATTCGCCCGGCGGCCGGCCATACAGCGCCTGCATTTCCGTGTTGAACTGCGCGATGTTGGCGAATCCCGCCGCCAGCGCCACCGAGCTCAGCGGCAACGCGGTGTCGGTAACCAGTTGCTTGGCGAACAGTGTGCGCCGCGTCTCCGCCACGGCGTTCGGCGAGGCGCCGAGATCCTGCCGGAACAGGCGCTGCAACTCCGGCTCGTCGACGCCCAGGCGCCCGGCCAGATCGCCGGCGTCCGTTGTGCCCTCGGCGATCAGCGTCAGCGCCCGCCGCACGGTGGCCGAACTGCCGGGCCAGGCGCCGAGCTGCGGCGCGGTCTCCGGCCGGCAGCGCAGACATGGGCGGAAGCCGGCCTGCTGCGCGGCGGCGGCGCTCGGCAGGAACACCATGTTCTCCGGCTTCGGCGGCCCGGCCGGGCAGGTCGGCCGGCAATAGATGCCGGTGCTGCGCACGCAGGTGAAGAACCTGCCGTCGAAGCGGGCATCGCGGGCGCGCAAGGCGCGAAAACAGGCGTCACGATCCTCATGCATCTCGGCAGTATGCTCCGGATCGGCCGCCGCCGCCCGCCATTTTCCGGCATGCCTGCATCATCGCCCTCGATCACGAAGGCGACAGGCCGGCCCGAACAATCCGATCACGGATGGCCGGCGGATGGTTCGGCGGACATACTGGCCAGTTCGACACGGAGGGACCAATGACCGACGAAACCATCCGCGCGGCGCCACCGCCGCCCGCGCCGGCGCCAGGCCAGGGATTTCCTTTGGCCACCCGCGACGCCTCGTTCAGCAACGCCGCCGGGCTGCTGATCCAGAGCATGCCCTATGCGCTGGCACGATTCGGTGTGCTGCTCGGCGCCTCGGTGGTGGCGCTGATCTGGCTGGTCATCACGCTCGGCGGCACCGCGTTGCTGGCCGACCGGGTGGCCGGGGCGTTCGGGGTGATCTGGCTGGTCGGCTGCCTGGCGGCGGCCGGCTTCGTATGGGGCACGCTGCTGCGCTACGTGCTGCACCTGATCGAGTGCGGCCACGTCGCGGTGCTGACCGAGTTGATCACCAAGGGCTCACTGCCAGCCGGCGGCGAGTCGATGTTCGCGCATGGCAAGCGCGTCGTCACCGAGCGGTTCGGGCAGGCCAACGTGCTGTTCGGCCTCAACATGCTGGTGCGCGGCATCGTGCAGGCGTTCCATCGCACGCTGGACTGGATCGCAGACATCCTGCCGCTGCCGGGTCTCGATTCGCTGTCGCGGCTGATCAACATCGTGCTGCGCGCCGCCACCCGCTACCTCGACAAGGTGATCTTCTCCTACTCGCTGACCCGGCCGGGCATCGATGCCTGGCAGGCCAGCCGCGAAGGACTCGTCTATTACTGCCAGAACGCCAAGCCGGTGCTGAAGACGGCGATGTGGTCGGTGGTGCTGGAATACGTCACCAGCGCGGTGCTATGGCTGCTGCTGCTGGTGCCGGCCGGGCTGATCACTTACGCGCTGCCGGCCGCCTCGCGCGAATGGGGCGGCATCGTCACCATCGTGGTGGCCGTGCTGTTGCTTGGCCCGCTGCGCTCCGCGTTCATCAAGCCGGTGTTCCTGATCATGATGATGGTGCGGTTCCACACGGCGATCGAGGGCCAGGCGGTGAACCCGGAATGGGACGCGCGGCTGGCTGGGATTTCGGACAAGTTCCGCAATTTTGGCAATAAGGCGGCGTTGGCTTAGCAAGCAAGGACTTCTTTTTGTGAACAAAAAGAAGCAAAAAACTTTTCATTCCCTGGAGTCCAAGACTCCAGGGAATGAAGTGTTTTGCGCGCTTTTTTCCAAAAAAAGCGCTGCTTACTTGCCTTTCAGCGCCGCCACATAGCCGCGATTCCAGGTCGGGCAGATCATCACCTCGTTGATCACCACATGCTTCGGCAGGCAGGCGATGTAGCGGATCAGGTCGCCGACATCCTCCGACTGCGCCATCTGCGCCCGCTCCTCCTTGGTGATCGGCACCGGCCGCTTGTCCAGGATCGGGGTTGCCACCTCGCCCGGGAGCACCGCCGAGCAGCGGATGCCGTGGATGCATTCCTGCATGTTGACGGTGTGGCACATCGCCACCACGCCATGCTTGGCCGCGGTGTAGGCGGCGCCCGACAGCCCGCCGATCCAGCGCCCGGCCATGCTGGCGGTGACGATCACCTGACCGTCCTGTTGCGCGCGCATCATCGGCAGCGCCACCATGGTGCAATAGAACGCGCTGGAGAGGTTGCCGTGGATCACCGAGTCCACGCCCTCGAAGGTCATGTTCGACCAGTCGCGCTGCTGGATGTTCAGCCCGGCATTGGCCACCAGGATATCCAGCCGGCCGAGATCGGCCTTGATCCAGTCGGCGATGCCGGCCACCTCGGCGGACAGCATCAGGTCGCCCGGCCGCACATGCGCCTTCCCGCCGGCAGCGGTGATCCGGGCCGCGACGCTCTCCAGCGGCGCGCGTCGCCGGCCGGTCAGCACGATCTCGGCACCTTCCTCGGCCAGCATCAGCGCCGCCGCCTCGCCGATGCCGCTGCCCGCTCCGGTCACCCAGGCAATCTTGCCACTCAGTCGCGCCATGTCCGTTCTCCGTCCGCTGTTGATCCGGGGTCGCTCACTTGTGGCGTGTCGGCTTCCGTGTTGGAGTCTCCCTCGCCGGGGAGCGCTGCCAACACCCCGCCGCACGCGCATCCCCGGGAGCAAACATGAAAATCACCGCGATTGATACCCTGCGTGCCGATGCCGGGTGGCGCATGTTCTCGTTCCTCAAGATCACCACTGACAGCGGCGCGATCGGCTGGTCGGAGTTCAGCGAAAGCTTCGGCAGCGCCGGGCTGGGCGACGTGATCGAGGCGCTGGGGGCGACGCTGATCGGCCGCGACCCGCGCCCCAGCGAGCACATCATGGCCTATCTCAACGTGCTCACCCGCCAGGCGCGCGGCGGGCTGAACCAGCAGGCGATCGCGGCGATCGAGAACGCGCTGCTGGATATTCGCGGCAAGGATCTCGGCATTTCGGTGGCCGCCCTGTTCGGCGGGCCGGTGCGCAGGCGCATCCCGGTCTACTGGTCGCATATGGGCAGCTATCGCATCCGCAACGCCGAGTTGGTCGGCGCCAGGCCGTTGCGCGGCTACGACGATGTTACGCGCCACGCCGAGGAGATCCGCAAGCTGGGCTTCCGGGCGATGAAGACCAACATCATGGCTTGGGACGGCCAGGCGCTGTCCAGCTTCGGCGCCGGCTTCGGCCGCAGCGAGGGCTGGCCGGAGCTGAACTGGTCGCCGCAGGCGCTGCGCTATGTGCGCGACACGCTGGGCGCGCTGCGGGCCGGCGCCGGGCCGGATGTCGGCGTGATGCTGGACACCAATTTCCATTTCAAGACCGAGGGCTTCCGCCGCGTCGCCGACGCCATCGCGCCGTATGACCTCACCTGGCTGGAGATCGACCAGCACGACGCCGCCGCGCTGGCCTCGATCCGCGCCGTGGCGCCCTGCCCGATCGCCTCCTGCGAGACGCTGCATGGCCGGCGGGAGTTCAAGCCGTTCTTCGAGGCCTACGCGATGGACGTGCCGATCATCGACGTGGTGTGGAACGGCCTCGGCGAGTCGGTGAAGATCGCCGCGATGGCCGAGGTGTATGAGATGAATGTGGCGCCGCATAATTTCTACGGCCATCTGTGCAGCGTGATGAGCGCCAGCCTGTGCGCCATCGTGCCGAATTTCCGCATGATGGAGATCGACATCGACAGCGTCGCCTGGCGCGATGAGTTCTTCACCACCATCCCGCAGATCGACAACGGCGACTTCGTGCTGCCGCCCGGCCCCGGCTGGGGAATCGAGGTCAACGAAGCCGCCGTCCGCGCCCGCCCGCCCAAGGGCTGAGGCAAGGTAAGATCACAAAGAGACGTAGTGGCGAAGAGGAAGAAATCTTCCGTCCTTGCTTCTCCTCGCCTCTACGTCTCTTTGTGAATCTTCTTGCTACCCTGCTCACCAGCCCCACCCGATCGCCAAAAGAGGAAACCAAAAATGGCCAAATTCAAAATCTACACCCCCGCCGGCGCCAGCTTCACCACCGCGCCGGTGGACTACGTCTACGAGTCCGAGGCCCTCGCCAACCTGGATTGCGAGATCATGGAAGGCCCGGCCAACGAGGACGGCTTCATCGCCGTTGCGAAGGATGCCGACGCGATCTACGCCAAGGGCATGCCGATCAGCAAAAAGATCATCGACAGCCTCACCCGCTGCCGCACCATCACGCTCGGCAGCGTCGGCGTTGACTCGGTTGATGTCGCCGCCGCCACCGCGAAAGGCATCCCGGTCACCAACTGCCCCGACACTTTCATCGAGGAAGTCGCCGACCACCTGATGATGCTGCTGCTCGGCTGCTTCCGCGACGTGCTGAACCAGGACAGATTGGTGCGCGACGGCAACTGGCGCCAGGGCCGCACCCCGCTGCTGGAAATGCCGCGCCTGATGGGCCAGACCCTCGGCCTGATCGCCTTCGGCCACGTCGCCCGTGCCGTCGCCCGCCGGGCGCTGCCGTTCGGCCTGATCGTCAAGGCCTACGACCCGTTCATCGAGGAACTGGTGATGATCGAGCACGGCGTGCTGCCGGCCACGCTCGATGAGGTGATGGGCTGCGACTTCGTCTCGATGCACGCCCCGGCGACCCCCGAGGCGCAGGGCATGCTGACCGCCAAACAGTTCCGCAAGATGAAGAAGACCGGCTTCTTCCTCAATGTCGGCCGCGGCCCTACGGTGAAGGAGGCCGACCTGATCCAGGCGCTGGAGGAAAAATGGATCGCCGGCGCCGGGCTCGACGTGCTGGAAGTGGAGCCGCCGCGCCAGGACAACCCGCTGCTGGCGATGAAGAACGTGATCTTCTCCGCCCACACCGCCTCCGCCTCCGCCCGCTTCGACCCGGCCCGCAAGCGCCGCGTCGGCCAGGAACTGGCGCTGGCACTCACCGACCGCTGGCCGATGAGCTGCGTCAACCCGACCGTGCTGCCGAAGCTGGATCGCCGCCGCTGGCAGCCCATTTCCATGGAGCGCGGGCCGAACAGCTAGGCAAGGAAGCAGCGCTTTTTTGTAAAAAAGCGCGCAAAAAACTTCATCCCTGGAGTCCTGGCGGCAACATGTCTCCGCCAGGACTCCAATGAACAAAAAGTTTTTTTGATTCTTCTTGTTCACAAAAAGAAGACCTTGCTTGCTGTAGCAGATCCCGAACCGAGGCCCTCATGGCCAAGCCACACAAGCCGCGCGTCAACAAGCCGCCCCCCGGCGCGGATCGCTTCTCCGGCACCGCCGACAGCGTGGTGCCGCTCGGCCGTGTCATCCGGACGATCGTGACGCGGATCGACGACGACCCGCCGCGGCAAGCCAGCATGAGCGAAGCGGAATTCGACAGCCTGATGGCCCGCGCCGGCATCGCCATTCCCGAG
>DATJEA010000391.1:0-2588 GCA_035497095.1 Acetobacteraceae bacterium
GAGGGCGGAGTCTCCAAACCCAGCGCGCGAAGCGCCGTCATGAAGTTTTTTTGCTTCTTTTTGTTCACAAAAAGAAGACCCTCCTCCCTGCCTTCCAGTCCCCCCGAACCGAGCGTAGACTGATCCGGATGAGCAAGCAGACCTCCACTTGGCAGACCTCCACCTGGCAGCCTGGCGAGTTGCGCACGCTCGGCAGCATCTCCGGCGCGCATCTGGTCAGCCATTTCCATATGATGGTGTTTCCGCCGCTGTTCGTGCTGCTGCAGGCGCGCATGGGGGTGGATTTCATCCAGCTTGGGCTGGTGATCACCGTGTTCAGCGTGGTGTCCGGGCTGTTCCAGGCGCCGGCCGGCTTCGCGGTGGACCGGTTCGGCGCCCGCCTCGTGCTGCTGATCGGGCTGCTGCTCGGCGGCGGCTCGTTCATCCTGTTCGGCCTGACGCTGTCCTATCCGTGGATGCTGGCCGCCGCCGCGATCGCCGGGCTGGCCAACTGCACCTACCATCCGTGCGACTACGCCATCCTGTCCGGCGGCATCGGCGAAAAGCGCATGGGCCGGGCGTTCTCGATCCACACCTTCGCCGGCTATCTCGGCGGCGCGCTGGCCCCGTTCGCGATGCTGCTGATGGTGAACTGGCTCGGCCTGTCGGGCGCCATCATCGCCGCCGGCATGCTCGGCCCGCTGGCCGCCATCCCGCTGCTGCTGCTGCGCGACGCGCCGGCGCACGAGCAGGCCGCCCGCCGCACCGCGCCGGTATCGACGCGCACCCTGCTCACGCCGGCCGTGGTGTCGCTGATCGTGTTCTTCGCCATGCTGGCGATGTCGAGCAGCGGCATCAGCAACTTCTCGGTGGTGGCGCTGCATCAGTTGTGGAACGTGGCGCTGGGCATGGCCAATGCGTCGCTGACCGCCTTCCTGCTCGCCAGCGCGTTCGGCGTGCTGGCCGGCGGCATCATCGCCGACCGCACCGCCCGGCACGGCGAGGTGGCGGCGATCGGCTTCGCGATGAGCGCAGCGCTGATTCTCATCGTGGGCATGCTGCGGCTGCCCGATCTCGCGCTGCTCGCCACCATGGGCGCCGCCGGCTTCTGTTCCGGCATCATCATGCCGTCGCGCGACATGCTGGTGCGCGCCTCCGCCCCGAAGGGCGCCGAGGGCCGGGTGTTCGGCATCGTCTCCACCGGCTTCAACATCGGCGGCATCTTCGGCCCGATGCTGTTCGGCTGGGTGATGGATCGCGGCCTGCCGTTCTGGGTGTTCGGCGGCTCGGTGGCCTTCATGCTGTCCACCTGCGTGCTGGCGCTGGCCACCGAGCGCCGGCCGCGCCCGGTCGCCGCCGAATAAATCCCCCTGCACAGGAGCATCCGCATGGCCCGTATCGGCATCATGGTCACCTTCACCATCAAGCCCGGCTGCTGGCAGGCGTTCGACGCCCATATTCGCAAACATGCCGCCGCCACGCTGGACGAGGAGCCGGGCTGCGAGGCGTTCGACGTGTTCCAGCCGCTGGACGCCGAGGGCAAGCCGGACCACAGCCGCATCATGCTGTGCGAAATCTACACCGACATGGCGGCGTTCGACGCCCACCGCGCCAATCCGCGCATGCCCAGCGTCGCCGCCGGCTCGAAGGACCTGCTGTCCGGGCGCGAACTGACCGTCTGCGAACTCGCCTGACGCGGCCGGATAAGCCGATCCGGCGCGATCATCACCGTGGACTGATCGCGCCGGCCGACCCTCAGGCCTTGGCGACCACCTGCCGCGCCACCGCCAGCGCCTCGTCGATCTGCGCGGCACTCACGCCCAGATGGGTGCAGGCGCGCACCCGGTAGCGGCCGTTGGTGGAGAACGCGATGCCGTGCCGCCGCGCCGCGCCGGCAAACTCGGCCGCCGTCATCCCGGTTTCCTTGGTGTTGAAGAACACCAGGTTGGTATGCGCCTCCTCGGCCACGATGCCCGGTATCTGCGCCAGCCCGCGCACCAGCGACTTGGCGTTGACGTGGTCATCGGCCAGCCGGTCGATATGATGATCCAGCGCATACAGGCAGCCGGCTGCCAGCATGCCGGACTGCCGCATCGCGCCGCCCATGCGCTGCTTCCAGCGCCAGGCGGTGCCGATGAACTCGCGCGAGCCGACCAGCACCGCGCCAACTCCGGTGCCGAGGCCCTTGGTGAAATCCAGCCACAGGCTGTCGAAGCCGGCGACCATTTCGTTCACCGCGACGCCGGACTCGACCACCGCGTTCATCAGCCTGGCGCCGTCGATATGCGTCGCCATGCCGTTCTCGTGGGCGATCGCGCTGATCTCGTTGAGCCGCGCCAGCGGCCACACCGTACCGCCGCCGGAATTGGCGGTCTGCTCCACCTCCACCAGCGTCTGCGGCGGCGCGTTGCGGGTGCGCGGGCGGATCGCCGCGCGCAGCGTGTCGCCGTCGAACTGGCCCGAGGCACCCTTCAGCCCGGTGATCTGCGCGCCGGCGATCGCCGCCGCTCCGCCGCCCTCGCTGGTCAGGATATGGGCGGTCTCATGCGCCAGAATCTCATCGCCCGGCCGGCAATGGGTGGCCATGGCGATCTGGTTGCACATCGTGC
>DATJEA010000392.1:0-3159 GCA_035497095.1 Acetobacteraceae bacterium
CGCGCGACAGCCAGGCCAACTCGTCGCCGGTATCGGCCTCCGGCACCCGCACCGCGAGGTCGCCGGCGCGCACCCGCTCGGCGGCCATGATCAGCCCGCCGACCGGCCGGGCGATCTGGTTGGCGATCACCAGCCCGATCAGCACCGCCGCACCCAGCACCAGCAGCGCCACCAGCGCGAAAATCAGCGCGAAGGTGATCTGCAGGCCGGAGCGGTTCTTGTCCAGCCGGTCATAGGCGGCCACCGCCCGCTCGGTACGGGCGATATGCTCCAGGATCACCGGGTCCACCGGGCGTCCCACCATCAGCAGCAGCGCGGGCGTCGCGTCGAGCGCCACCACCGCGCGCACCCGCGTCGAATCCGGGCTGCCGAGCAGCGCCACATTGCCCTTGAGCGCGCTGTCGGTCGCCCAGCTTGGCGGCAGCGCGGCCGATGGCCCGAGTTCCGCCGAGCCGGCCGAGGCGATCACCTGCCCGGTCACCGGCTCGTAGATCAGCGCCTCGGTCAGCCCGCGCAGGGTCGTCTGGGTGGAGAGGAAATTGGCGAACCCGGTCGGGTCGAAGGCCAGCATCCGCCCGGCGCGCGAGATATCGTTGGCCATGCCCAGCGCGTCGGCGCGGATATTATTGCGGTGCTCCTCGGCATAGCCGCGGCTTACCTCAAGGCTCTCCTGCAACGCGGTGCGCACCGGCTCGTTGAACCAGGCCTGGATGCCGAGATGGAAGAACACCGTGGAGAACAGCGCCACCACGATCGCCGGCGTCACCGCCACGCCGCCGAACAGCAGCACCAGACGAACATGCAGCCGCGCCCCGGCCGCGCCGCGCCGGCGCTCCATCCACATCTGGGTCAGCCGGGCGGCCAGCAGCGCCCCCAGCAGCAGCAGCACGGCGAGGTTGGCGAACACCAGCCCGACCACCTGGTTCGGCTGCGGCAGCCCGCCGGCCAGCACCACGAAGGTGACGATGCCCAGCACCAGCGCGAACAGCGCCAGCAGCAGCGTGGAGAGCTTGCCCATCAGGGCGGCCAGCACGCGGCGCACCCAGGAGCGGCGCGGACCCGCCGGGCTGCCGCCGATCACCCCGCTGCTCATCTCAGCCGATCCCCCGTACCACCGGGATCTCCAGGTCGCGGATCTTCTTGCGCAGCGTGTTGCGGTTCAGCCCCAGCATCGCCGCCGCCTTGATCTGGTTGCCGCGGGTCGCCGCCAGGGTCATGCGGATCAGCGGGCGTTCCACCTCGGCCAGCACCCGGTCATAGATATCCTGCGGCCCGGCGCCGTCACGGTGGGCGGCGAGAAACTGGCTGATATGCCGCTCCACCGCCAGGCTCAGCGGCTCGCCGGCATCGCCCGGCAGCGCAGCCGCGGCGACGGGCGTTTCCGCCCCGGCCGGCTCTGCGTCGCTCAGTTCCGCCTCCACCAGTTCGGCCCGGATCGCGGCGGCGCCGATCACCTCGTCCGGGCAAAGTGCGGCCAGCCTTCGCATCAGGTTTTCCAACTCGCGCACATTGCCCGGCCAGCGATACCGCCCCAGCGCCTCGATCGCGCCCTGGTCCAGCGTCTTGCCCGGCAGCCCGGCGTCGCTCGCCCGCTCCAGGAAATGCCAGGCCAGATCGGCGACATCCTCCACCCGGTCGCGCAGCGGCGGCAGCCGGATCGGCACCACGTTCAGCCGGTAGAACAGATCCTCGCGAAACTGCCCCTGGCGGATCGCCGCCCGCAGGTCGCGATGGGTGGCGGCGATGATCCGCACATCGGCGCGGATCGGCTGGCGGCCGCCGACCGCGGTGAACTCGCCCTCCTGCAATACCCGCAGCAGCCTGGTCTGCGCCTCGGGCGGCATGTCGCCGATCTCGTCGAGAAACAAGGTGCCGGCGGCGGCCTGCTCGAAGCGGCCCTGGCTGCGCTGGGTCGCCCCGGTGAAGGCGCCGCGCTCATGGCCGAACAACTCGCTCTCGATCAGTTCGCGCGGGATCGCCGCCATGTTGATCGCGACGAACGGACCGCCGCGGCGGCGGCCATAATCGTGCAGCGCGCGGGCCACCAGTTCCTTGCCGGTGCCGCTTTCGCCGTTGATCATCACCGTGAGGTCGGATGTCGTCAGCCGCGCGACGGTGCGGTAGATGTCCTGCATCGCGCCGCTGCGACCGATCAGCGGCAGGCGCTCCTCGTGGTCACGCGGGGCGGCGGCCGGCGCCGCGACTGCGACCGGCGGCGCCGCCAGCGCCCGGCGCACCGCGGCCAGCAATTCGTCGAGATCGAACGGCTTCGGCAGGTATTCGAACGCGCCGCGCCGCGCCGCCGTCACCGCGGTCATCAGCGTCGACTGCGCGCTCATCACGATCACCCGCAGATCGGGGCGCAGGCCGCGGATGCGCGGGATCAGGTCCAGCCCGTTGCCGTCCGGCATCACCACGTCGGTGATCACCAGATCGCCCTCGCCCTCCTCCACCCAGCGCCACAGCGCCGCCGCGGTGCCGGCGCTCTGCACCTGGTAGCCGGCGCGGCCCAGCGCCTGGGTCAGCACGGTGCGGATCGAGCGGTCGTCATCGGCGACCAGGATGGTCGGGATGCTCATCCGCCGGCGTCGCTCTCGGCCAGCATCGGCAGATGCAGGCGGAACTCGGTATGGCCGGGCCGGCTGTCCACTTCGATCAGCCCGCCATGGTCGGCCACCAGCTTGGCCACCAGCGCCAGCCCGAGCCCGCTGCCGCTCTGGCGCCGGCCGCCGACCCGGGCGAATTTCTGGAAGGCCTGGCCCTGATCCTGCTCGGCGATGCCCACACCATTATCGACCACCTCGAGCTCGAGCTGTCCCTCGCTGCGCCGGGCGGTCAACCGCACCGCGCCGCCCAAGGGCGTGAACTTCATCGCGTTGCTGATGAGATTGTAGATCGCCTGTTTCAGGCGCCGCTCGTCGCCGGTGATGCGCCCGATATCGGGCGGGCAGTCGAGCTCCAGCGCGACGCCGCGCGAGCGTGCGCGCTCGGCGCTCAAGGTGACCAGGTCCTTCAGCATCGCGCCAACATCGACCGGCGCCAGCTCGAGCTGGAGATAGCCCGCCTCGATCGTGGCGATGTCGAGGATGTCGTTGATGAGCAGCAACAACTGCTGCGAGGCGTCGATGATGCCGTGGCTGTATTCCGCCTGGCGCTCGG
>DATJEA010000393.1:0-4958 GCA_035497095.1 Acetobacteraceae bacterium
TGAAGACCGACTGGTAAGCCCCGGGAGGGCTGAACAGTTGGATAAATCCGACCGGGAGGAAGAACAAGGCGGAAATTCCGGTGAAAGCGACCAACGCTTCAGGCGACACCCGGAACCCGGTCACCACCTCGTCCATGATCAGCAGCGCGCCATACTGCGTGGTCAGCCGGCGCAGCGCCTGGGTGAACTCCGGCCGCAGCGGCACCTGGCCGAAGCTCGACCCGGTCGGCTCCAGGATGATCGCCGCGATGTCCGGATTGCTCGCGAGCACCGCCTCCACCGCCGCGATATCGCCCGGCGCCACCAGCACGTTGCGATCGGTCACCCCCGGCAGCACCCCCGGCGTCGGCGAGCCGTCATAGTGGCTGGAATAGCCGCTGGTCATCTGGTCGTGCCAGCCGTGGAAATGGCCCTTGAAGCGCAGCAGCGTCTGCCGCCCGGTGAACGCCCGCGCCAGCCTTACTGCCATAAGCGTCGCCTCGGTGCCCGACGAGGTGAAGCGGATGCGTTCGGCACCCGGCACCAACCGCCGCACTGCCTTCGCCCAGCCCACCTCGCGCGGGTGATTGGCGCCGAACTGGCTGCCCTCGGCCACCGCCGCCTCCACCGCCGCGGTCACCGCCGGATGGCAATGCCCGAGGATCAAGGCGCCGTGGCCGCCGAAGAAATCGATATAGCGGTTGCCGTCCACGTCCCATTTATGCGGCCCGGCGGCGCGCGCGATATACACGCTGTACGGGTCGAGATGCCGCGCATCATGGGCTATCCCGCTGGGGAACAAATCCGCCGCCTCCGCCGCCAGCGCCGCCGAGCCCGGCGTGCGGCTGCGATAGGCGGCCACGATCCGCGAATTGGTCCTGGTGTCGTCCATAGCGGTGGAACTCGGCATCACATTCTCCTGCTGCGCTGAGCGCATTCTTGCGGAACCCTGCGCATACTGCGACGCTTCGCGCCTCTTGGGGAGGGGCCAGTCATGTACGATCTCATTCTACGCGGCGGCCGGGTGATCGACCCGGCGCAGAACGTCGACGACACCGTTGATATCGCCTTCGCCGAAGGCCGCGTCGCCGCCATGGGCCACGACCTCGGCGAGGCCGCCGACACCCGCGACGTCTCCGGCAAGCTGGTGGTGCCTGGCCTCATCGACCTGCACACCCATGTCTACTGGGGCGGCACCTCGCTCGGCGTCGACCCCGACGAATACGCCCGCTACAGCGGCTGCACCACGCTGATCGACGCCGGTTCCGCCGGCCCCGGCAACATCCACGGCTTCCGCGCCCATGTCATCGAGCGTTCGGAGGTGCGCATCCTGCCGTTCCTCAACATCTCCTTCGCCGGCATCTTCGGCTTCCACAGCCAGCTCAACGTCGGCGAATGCACCGATCTGCGGCTGCTGAACTCGCGCGTGGCGCTGGAAGTCTGCAAGCAGCAATCCGACCTGGTGGTCGGCATCAAGGTGCGCATCGGTGCCGGCACCTCCGAGGGCCTCGGCATCCTGCCGATGCAGATCGCCATGGAAGTCGCCGAATACGCCGGCCTGCCGCTGATGAGCCATCTCGACAACCCGCCGCCACCGCGCCACGAGGTGATGGCGATGCTGCGCCGGGGCGACATCCTCACCCACTGCTTCCGCCCGTTCCCCAACGCCCCCTCGGCGCCGGACGGCAGCGTGCAGGCCGACGTGCTGGCGGCCCGCGCGCGCGGCGTGATCTTCGATATCGGCCACGGCCGCGGCAGCTTCGGGTTCGAGACCGCGATGGCGATGCTGAAATCCGGCTTCCTGCCCGACGTGATCAGCAGCGACGTGCACCTCACCTCGATCGGCGGCCCGGCCTATAACCTGCTGGTCACCATGTCGAAATTCCTCGCCCTCGGCGTGCCGCTGAAAGAAATCATCCGCGCCAGCACCATCAACCCGGCCCGCGCGGTGCGGCTGGACGACCGCGGTACGCTCGGCGACGGGTTGCTTGGCGACGCCACCATCCTGGAAATCGCCAAAGGGCCGATCACCTTCATGGACTCGATCGGCGAGACCATGAAGGCCGAGGAGCAGATCGCCTGCCGGGGGATCGTGCTGGGTGGCAAGTGGTGGCACGGGGAGTAAGCAAGGAAGCAGCGCTTTTTTGAAAAAAAGCGCGCAAAAAACTTGACACCAAGGAATGAAAAGTTTTTTTGCTTCTTTTTGTTCACAAAAAGAAGACCTTACTTGATCTCCTTCAACCTCCGCTCCACCCGCGCAAACAGAAACTCCACCTCGGCAATCTCCGCCGCCGACAGCGAACTCCCCGGCCGCCGCTGCGCCGCGCTGGCAATCGCGCCGCGCTTGTGCAGCACGTATTTGCGCACCGCCAAGCCCGGCCCCGGCTGCAACTCGTAGCGCGCCAGCGGCAGATAGGCGTCGAACAGATCGCTCGCCCGCACCTCGTTGCCCGCTTTGTGCGCCGCGTAGACGCCGGCCATCATTTCAGGAAACGCGAACCCGGTCATCGCCCCGTCCGCCCCGCGTCGCAGTTCCTCCGGCAAAAACAGCCCGCCATTGCCGACCAGGATCGAGATGCGCCGCATCCCCGCCATCGCCCGCACCGCCGACAGCTTGGCCAGCCCCGGCCAGTCCTCATGCTTCAGCATCACGCAGGACGGGTCGGCGTCCACCACCCGGCGGATTACCGAGGCCGCGATATGCACGCCGGTCGATTGCGGAAAATCCTGCAACACCCAGGGGATGCCGCCCAGCGTTTCGGCCGCCTGGGAGAAATAGTTGAACACCGCGTCATCGGTCTTCAGCCCACCGGCCGGCGCCACCATCACGCCGGCGGCGCCGTCATCCATCACCGCCTGCGCCAGTTCCCGCATCGCGGCGAAACCGGGGCTGGAGACGCCGACCACCACCGGGACCCGTCCGGCCACCCGGTGCACCACATGCCGCGCGAAACGCACCGATTCCGCCACCGACAGCTTCGGCGCCTCGCCCATCATGCCCAGGATGGTGAGCCCGGTGGCGCCGCGTTCCAGATAGAACTCCACCATGCTGTCGGTGCTGGCGAAATCGATCTCGCCCGCCTCGGTAAACGGCGTCACCGCGATGATGTAGACGCCGCAAGCCGATTCATCGAGCAGTGCCATGCCTCAAACCCTCTTATGGCTGCCGTCGCACATCGGCGCCTTGGCCGACTGCTTGCAGGCGCAGAACCAGGCGTCGCCATCCGCCTCGGCGGTGTGTTTTACCGGCACGAAGCCGCTGCCGCGATGCGAGCCATCGCAGAACGGCTGGCTGGCGCTCTTGCCGCAGGCGCACCACCAGTAATCCCGGCCCGCGACCACTGCCACCCTGATCGGCGCGCGCCCCGCGACCACTGCCACCTTGTCGGACATGCCGGCTCCTTCTGCTTGCCCGCCGATGCTAGCCGCCAACCGCCGCCCTTGCCATCCCGTGCCGCAGCGGCTGAATAGGGCGGACCGCAACACCGGGGACTCCAGCGATGAAATGCCTGCTGCCCCTCGTCCTGCTCTCCGCCTGCGCCTATCCTGTCGCCACTCCACCGCCCCTGGCCGTATGCCCGGCCGGCACCCCGTCGCTCACCGTGCAACTGCTGTTCGGCCGCACCACCAACGCCGGCGGCACCGTCACCGACGCCGCCTGGCAGGCCTTCCTGGCCACAACGATCACCCCGCGCTTCCCCGACGGCCTCACCGTGCTGGCCGCCACCGGCCAATGGCGCGACCGCAACACCAACCGGATCAGCCGCGAGCCGGCCACGGTGGTCGAGATCGTCACCGACGCCAGCCCGGCGACGCTGGCCAAACTCCAGGCGATCCGCGCCGCCTATCGCAGCGCGTTCCGGCAGGACTCGGTCGGCCTGGTGCTGAACGAAAGCTGCGCCAGCTTCTGAACCGCAAAAGCCCCGGGTGGAGCGCCACCCAGGGCCATCGCGCAGCCTAACCTAAGCCGGCTGCTACTGCTTGCTCGGCGTCGCGGCGGCAGGCCCGTGAGGCGGCCGGTTGCGATGACGCGCCTGCTGCTTCTGGGCGCGGAACAGCGTGTCGGCGGTGGCCTTCTGGCTGGGCGACAGCGCGTCGTAGACCGACTGGAACGCCACTGCCAGACGCTGGACATCCTGCGCATGCTGCACCGCCATATCGGCGTAGGACTGCATATTCTGCGCCGCCGACATCTTGGCGAGGTGGCTGCCGCGCGTCTCGAAGCCCTTGGCCATCTTGTCGGCGTTATCGCGCATCACCTGGGCGAAGCTTTTCCACTGCGTCTCCTGTGCCGCGGTGATGCCGAGTTCCTCATGCAGCTTGGCGATATGCGCTTCCACCCGTTTGGCGCGCTCCTCCGGCGACCAGCGCTCGGCTTTCTGCCGATCGGCATTCTTCTGCTGCCCGGCATGCCTGGCCGGCGGCTTCGCGGTCGTGGTGTCCGACGCCGGCGGCGTGGCCATCGGCATGGCCGGCGCGGCGGCAGCCGGAGCAGCAGTGCTGGGGGCGGCCGTCTGAGCGAATGCCGGGATGCCCATCGCCGGCAGCGCGAGGGCTGCCAGCAGCATCGCGGTCGAGGATGTCAGGGTCTTGCGCATGTTATCTCTCCTGGTTCAGCGTGGCGGGCGGGGGCGCTCGCGCACAGTCTCCCGCAGGGCCGGCGGCATCCCGCCGGCCTCCACGCTCGGTCAATCGTCGAACAATTCCCGCGCGGGAAAGTCAGCCCGCGCTAGCCGCCATAGCCGTAATAGACGGTCGGTGGCGGCGCGTAGTAGGCCGGCGGCGGCGGGGCGTAATAGACTGGCGGCGGCGGGGCATAATAGGCCGGCGGCGGAGCCAGCGCGCCGCCGATCACCGCGCCGAGCCCCAGGCCCAGCAGCGCGCCGCCGATAATGGCGCCGGAATTGTCGCGGTGGTCGCCACGCCAGCCACGGTCGCCACGCCAGCCGCCACGATGGTCATTGCCGTGTTGCCAGCCG
>DATJEA010000394.1:0-1993 GCA_035497095.1 Acetobacteraceae bacterium
GGCGTGATGCGGCCGGACGGGTCCGGCGAGCGGGTGCTGTCGGAGAGCTACTTCGTCGAAGGCCCGACTTTCGCGCCGAACGGCCGGGTGATCATGTTCTACCGGCAGACCGCGTCGCGCAACGCGCAGGGCGCCGGCTCGTCGTCGCGGCTGGTGTCGATCGACATCACCGGCTTCAACGAGCGGGTGGTGACCACGCCGACCGACGCCTCCGATCCGGCCTGGTCGCCGCTGCAAACCTGATTTCACGCCATCAGGGGGTTGTTTGTGGTAAAATTATCGCCATGTGGAGGATATGTGGCCTTGGGGTTACACACGTTCTTGACCCCAATGGTTTTCGCGCGCTAATCGCTGCGTGTGGAAGACGGTCAACAGCTGTTGCGCCGTCTATGCACGTTCCCGCCTGAAATCCGCCGCCCATAGGGCACTCAACTGCTGCACAATCCTCTTCCAGGGACGCAATTCGACATGAACACCAAGATACTGGGCGCCTTCGCCGCCGTGGCGCTGCTGGCGGCATGCTCCTCGCCGGAGACCCCGGCCGCGACGCCGGGCGCCGCCGTCACCGCTGGCCCGGCGCCGGGCAGCCAGGAAGACCTGGTCGCCAATGTCGGTGACCGCGTGTTCTTCGCCTTCGACAAGTCCTCGCTGCAGCCGGAGGGCACCGCCACCCTGGATCGCCAGGCGGCATGGCTGGCCAAGTGGTCGCAGAACCGGGTGCAGATCGCCGGCAACTGCGATGAGCGCGGCACCGAGGAATACAACATCGCGCTCGGCATGCGCCGCGCCAACACCGCCGCCAACTATCTGGAGGCCAAGGGCGTTGCCAAGGCGCGCATCGAGACCATCAGCTACGGCAAGGATCGCCCGGTGGCGCTCGGCTCGAACGAGCAGGCCTGGGCGCAGAACCGCAACGCCATCACCTCGGTGAAGTAAGGCGCTGGGCGACCCTGTCGCGACCAGAAGCACCGGCAGCCGCGAGGCTGCCGGTTTTTCTTTGCCCTCGATTCGCCTACATAGCCGACAGAGACTATAGGCCGCCGGCTATGAACCCGCTCAGCCGGCGGCCGCCCGCCGAACGCCCCGCGAGGAGGATTACCGATGCGCCGAGACCAGGCCGCCACCCCATCATCCGCCGCCGGCAGGGCCGTGCTGCTGCTGGCCGCGCTGCTGCTGGCGGTCCCGTTCGCCGCCATGCCGCTGCGCCCGGCGCATGCCCAGATGGACAGCCGCGAGGCGATCCGCCTGCATAACGAGATCCTCGAACTGCGGCAGGAGGTGCAGGGCCTGCGCAACCAGGGCGGCAGCACGCTGGGCGGCTATCGCCAGCCGCCGCCCGCCTATAGCGGTGGCGACGCGGTACCGGGCGGCGACGTGGTGGCCAAGCTGGTCGACCGCATCGCCCGGCTGGAGGATCAGGTGCGCACCCTGCAAGGCCGCGTCGACGAGGCGGACAACGCCCGCAAGATGCTGCACGACGACCTGCAGAAGCAGATCGACGACATCAACTACAAACTGGGCGATACGCTGGCCGGCGGCGCAAGCCCCGGCGCGCAGCAGTCGCCGCCGCCCGGCAACCTCGGCGCCGCCCCGCCGGCCGGCTCGCCGCCCGCCGCGCAACCCCCCGCTGCCCGCCCAGCGGCCGCGCAACCGCCGCGCACCCCGGAACTGGCGATGCAGCAGGGCAACGCCGCCCTGGCGCGGCGCGACTATGCCACCGCGCAGGCCGCCGCCAAGGAGGTGCTGGCGATCCCCCGCTCGCCGCGCGCCAACGACGCGCAGTTCCTGCTGGCCCAGGCGCTGGCCGGCAAGCGCGACTACGCCGGCGCCGCAGTTGCCTACGACGACGCCTATAACCGCGCCAAGAAGGGCCCGCACGCCCAGGATTCGCTGCTCGGCCTCGCCCATTCGCTGACCGCGATCAAGGAGAACCGCGCCGCCTGTGTCACGCTGGACAAGCTGCGCCAGGAGTTCCCCAACCCGCGCGCCGACC
>DATJEA010000395.1:0-5176 GCA_035497095.1 Acetobacteraceae bacterium
TAGTTGCGCCGCCTGCAACACCACCGCATCACTGCCGGAAACCGTGCCGGTCGAGGTGATGTTCATCGCCCCGGTGGTCGTCTCCAGGCTCGCCGTACCGCTCGCCAGCACTGTGCCGCTGACGATCATCGAGGTCTCGCCGACCACGCTCACCAGCGTCACGTTCGGCGCCGAGACGGTGCCGGTCACATGCAGCACGGTCGCGTCATGCAGCACAAAATCCTGCTTGGTGGTGAAATCGCCCAGTTCGCCGATATTATTCTCCGTCACCGCCGCCCCGGTCAGGCTGGCGCCGCCCGCCGAACTGTCGCCGCTCAGCGTGCCGGCGATCAGCACCCCGGTCTCGGTAATCCCCGCCGCCCCGCTCAGCATCACCGCCGTGGTGCCGGAGACGGTGCCGGTAATGCCGATCGTGCCCGGCGTCGCCGTCAGGCTCGCCGTCCCGCTCGCATCCACCGTCCCGGTGATGTTCAGCGTGCTGGCCGACAGCACCACGTCCGTCCCGCTCGCCGTACCGGCCATCGCCAGCGCCACGCTGTCCTTCAGCGCCAATGTCCCGCCGGTCACCGCGAAGTCGCCCAGCGTGGCGATCGCGTTGTTGGCGGACGCGCTCAGCTGCGCGTTGCCGGCCACCGTGCCGATCAGCGTGTCGGCGACCACCTTGCCGGCGCCGGTCTCCGCCACGCCGCCGGTGCTCAGCAGGTTCACCGTGCCGCCGACCGTCGAGACCGTGCTGTTGATGGCAATGCCGCCGGTGCCAGCGCCCAGCGCGATGGTGCCGCCCTTAGTGCTCACCACCGGCGCATTGATGGTCAGCCCCGCATCGGCCGTTCCGGGCGACGACACCTTGCCGATCGTGATGTTCGCGCCGGCCGACAGGATGATGCCGGACTTGCCGGTCAGCGCCGCGCCGATGGTGATGTTGCCGTTGGCCAGCATGGCGAGGCCGTCGATATGCGGCGCCTTGTTGTTGGCGTCCTTGCCGGTCAGGTCCATCGCCCCGGTCATGTCGATCGAGCCGGTCGCCTGCAACGTCACATTGCCGGACAGCTTGTTGATCTGCGTGTAGTCCAGCGTCGTCGTGCCGGTCTGCGCGTCAATCGGGTTGCTCGGCGAAATGCTCGGCGCCGTGCCGTCCGTGACGATCAGGATATCGCCCGGATCGAGCAGCACCGAGCCGGCCGCCCCGATCGGCGCCAGCACGTTCACCGAGCCCTGCAACGCCAGGTAGTCGCCCGACACCTCCACCGCGCCGCCATTGCCGCCGCCCGGCCCGCCGGCCGCGCTGATCTCGCCGCCGAACAGCGTCGCGCCGCCCTGGCTCAGCACCGTCACGATGCCGCCATCGCCGTTCGCCGTCGCATCGGCGGCGATCGCCGCGTCACTGGCGATGGTCACCCGCTTGGCGGTCGGCGCGCTCACCGACGGCCCGCCCGTGGCCCGCGCCAGCGTGGTGCCCACCGCGACCACGCCGCCGCCGGCCCGCCCCGAGGCATCCACCCTTGCGCCATCCGCCAGCGCCACCACATGGCCCGGCGCGTTGACCTCGATCTGCCCGCCCCTGGCGCCGGCCGCATCGCCCTTCGCCGCCACCATGCCGCGCAGGATCACGTCGCCGCCGGTGCCGCCGATCACGATCCGCCCAGGCGTGCCGGCCTTGCTCGCCGCCGACACCGTGCCGCCGGCATCCACCAGCGTCGTCACCAGCCCGTCCACCGCCTTCGCGGTCAGCACGATGCTGCCGCCATCGGCCAGGATGGTGCCGGTATTGGTCACCAGCGCGGTCGCCGGCTTGCCGTCCGGGCCGACCGGCACCGTCGTCACCTGCTTGCTGACATCGATCGACAGCAGCCCGTCGCCATACAGATCGACCGTGTGCGCCGCCGCACCCGCCAGCACCACCCGGCCCATCTGCGCCCGGATCACCCCGGAATTGGCCACCTGCGGCGCCACCAGTGCGGCGAGCCCGGTCTGTCCCACGGTAATGGTGCCGTGGTTCGCCACCCCCGCCCCCGGCCGCGCCGGCTGGTCGAACACCAGCCGCCCGGCGCGGGCGTTGGCCTCGCTGATCCCCGGCGCCGAGGCGATCAGGCTCTGCACATCCACCTGCGCGCCCTGGGTGAACGTCACCCCCGACTGATTGGTGATCACCACCTGGCCGTTCGAACTCAGCCGCCCGGCGATCACCGACGGGTTCGGCCCCACCACCCGGTTGATGGTAAGCGACCGAGCCCCCGGCGTGTGGATCGCCACCGTCGCCTGGCTGCCGATGCTGAAGCTCTGCCAGTTGATCCCGGCCCGCTGGCTCGCCTGGTTGACGTTCAGCGTGCTGCCGCTGGCGGCGATCCCGGCCGTGCCCGAGAACACCTGCCCGCCGGTCGGCAACTGGTTCGGCGCCGGCATGCTCTGGGTTGGCATGCTCTGGGCCAGAGCGGCGCCAGACACCGCCGACAGCCCCAGCACCGCCACCGCCTGCAACGCCGAACTGCGCAACAGCACCCGGCGCGGCGCGGCCCGGCCCGCATCGATCTGGCTGGCACGCAGCGGGCGATCCCGAGTTGCTTCGCGCATATCCGCATTCCCTTCGTGGTCCGCCCGGTTCAACCGGGCCCCCGCTCAAACAGGCAGGGCCGCATTCCCTCTCCAGACGGGCAGTTCCCCGTCCCGCAGTCCGCCCGCGTGTCAGCGCACGCTCAGAACCGCGTCAGCACCCGCCAATAGACCGCCTGCGCCCTGAGCGGCGCCACATTGGCCGCCGCCCCCTGCGGCTGGCGCACCATCCGCGTCACCCCCTCCAGATCGACCTCGGTCGCCTTGGTCAGCGATACCCGCACCCCGGCGCCGGCCGAATACAGCCGGTGATTGGCGTCCTGCTTCTGGCTCTCCCAGGTCTCGCCCCAGTCGTAGAACACGTAGAACTGGGTGCCGACATCAAGTGCCTTGCCAAACACCGTGCCGGCGAACCCGGTATTGTATTGCAGCTCCAGCGCCGCACTCAGCGCGGTGTCGCCGGTCACCTGCCCCGAGTAGTAGCCCCGGTTCCAGCGCGCGCCGCCGAGATAGAACTTCTCCGCCGCCGGCAGCACGTCCGGGCTCCACTGCCCGGCCAGCGTGCCCTGCAACGCGATCGACGAGCGGGTGCCGAAGGTCAGCAGCGTCTGCGTGCGGGTCAGTTCCAGATTGACCTTGGTGAAGCCGATATTCTCCCCCACCCGCCCGGCCAGCGTGTCGCCGTTATGCGACGCGCCGAGGATGCCGACGCCCTGCGACAGCCGCAAACTCACCGAATTCACCGCCGAACGGTCGCCGCCCAGCCACATATCCTGCAACGCATAATCGGCGCCGAGCCGGAACACCCGCAGATTGTCCCGGCTGGTCAGCACCTGCGGCGCGCCGGTATGGATGTTGGATTCCAGCAGGTCGAAATAGCCGGCGACGTTCAAGGTCTGCCGCCGCGCCCGGATCACCGGATAGCTGAGGCTGATCCCGGCGGTCTGCGTCACGCCATGATAGAAGGTCGAGCGCAGCGAGCCGGACGGGTCCGATTCGCCCATCCCGGCATACACCCGCAGCTTCAGCCCGGAGCCGCCGAGAAACACCTCGCTCGCCGCCTGGCCGAAATTCTGCGAGTTCGGGAAGGCGTGAAACAGCGAAATCTCGGTCTTTTCGCCGTATTGCGTGAAGCTGTTCAGGCTCAGCAGCCCCAGCACCTGCTCCGGCCCGGTATACGGCGAGCCGCGATTATCCGCGGTCAGCAGTCCGGTCACCGCCGCCCGGCTGACCTGCGCGACCAGCGTCAGCGCCCCCGGCTCGTCGGTCGACGGGCGCAGCACGGCGCGCAGCGAAATCCCCGGCACGTCCTGCGCCAGCAGCAGCCAGCGCTCCAGGCTGGCAGTGTCGATCGGCCGCACATCCTTCAGATGATCGAGAAAACGCAGCACCTGCACGCCGGCCGGGCCGATATTGCCGTCGAGCTTCACCTCGGCAATCCGCCCCTCGGTCACCACCAGCCGCAGCGCGCCGCTGGCCTGGTCGTAAGTGGCGTTGACCGTGGTCAGCAGATAGCCGTCACGCCGGTAGCGCTCCAGCAACGCCGCCCGCGCGGTCTCGATCTGCTGCACCGTGATCCGCCCGACCAGGCCACCGGTGATATCGGCCAACTGCGCCGGCACATACGCCGTCGACCCCACCACCACCACGCTGCGCACCGCAACCTCGGCCGCCCCATTGGCCAAAGCCGATGGCACAACCCGCGGAATCACCACCGCCGGCTTCACCGCAGGCGGCGTCACCGGCGCAATCCGCGGCAACGGCGACCCCTGCGGCACCACAGACGCCGGCGGCGCCTGCGCGGCAGCCGGCAGAATCAACACGAACAGTCCGGCGATCAGGCCGATTGCGCCGATCCCCGGAAGGCCGGCGCGCGCCGCGGCGGTGCGCCGGCGGCGGCGCGAACGGGAGGCGGAAAACTGAGTCAGCGCCGTCGTTCCCTCTAAAAAGATTAACCCTCGGTTCACTATTCCAGATGTCGGCCCCGCTCGCATAGAGGCGATCCCGTATCGTTCGGTAAAACTTTTCGCTTACCCGGTTCGCAGCCTACCAAAGCATTGATACGCACACCATTGAAATCATGACCGTCCGCTCCACGTCCGCGAGGGGTCGTTGCATCCTGGCCGGCGCTGCGATACGCCGCGTCAACTGCCCCGTCCGCCGGGCAGGCAACCGACGGGGAGGCTTTGCATGAAACTGGTGCATTTCGACGATTATCGACTGGGCGTGCTGAAGGGCGACAGCGTGGTGGATGTGAGCCACGTGGTGCAGGACATTCCGCATACCGGCCCCGGCGACCGGATGACCGGGCTGATCGCCCGGTTCGGCGCCTATCGCGCCAGGCTGGAGGCGGCCAGCGAGGGCCAGCGGATCAACATCGCCCAGGTTCGCCTGCGCGCGCCGCTGCCGAAACCGGGAAACATCGTGTGCATGGCTGTCAACTACATGGAAGACGGCACCCGCAGCGAGCCGGCGCCGATCAACGCCTTCCACAAGGCGGCGACCGCGATCATCGGGCCGGGCGAGGTGATGGAACTGCCCGACGTCGCCGCCTCGGTGTTCGAGGGCGAGGCCGAGATGGCCCTGGTGATCGGCAAAAAAGCCTGCAAGGTCAAGGCGCAAGACG
>DATJEA010000396.1:0-5356 GCA_035497095.1 Acetobacteraceae bacterium
GGCTTGCCGCTCTCGCTGGATGGCAGCCTCGGCCCAGCCGCCCAGGCGGCACGCGACTGGACACATGCGCTGTCGGCGGCAACCGGCCTGCCGGCGGCGCTGTGGGACGAGCGGCTGTCCTCGGCGGCGGTGAACCGGTTCCTGATCGAGGAGGCGGACATGACCCGCAAGCGGCGCGCGGAAGTGGTCGACCGGATGGCCGCCGCCTACCTGCTGCAAGCCGCGCTGGATGCCAGCCGGAACCAGGTGGGACACTGACCGTCACAGCACCGAGGCGGTGGTGAACCGGCCGCGCAACCGGATGTGCTGAAACGCGGCAATATGATCGCCGAAGCGGGTACCCCGGTATTCCAGATACATTGGTTCACTCTATATCACGCCGAATCAGCACCGCCTGACAGGAAGTGTTAACTTTTGTTGGCGTATGATCCGGCACTCGGGCGCCCCGATTCGGCGGCCGGTTGCCACTGCCAGGATCGCCGTCATGTCCCACCCATCCGGCCTTGCCGTCCCTACCAGCCAGCCCAGCCAGGTGCCGCGGCCAGACCGGCTGCCATTCGCCGTGGCCGCGCCGATCGTGCTGGCGCTGTCGCTGCTGTGCTGGGCGGCGGTATGGGAGGTGGCGCGGCTGGTGTTCTGACCGCGCCACACGCCGCATGCCTCAGCCGCGCTGGATCAGTTCGATCTTGTAGCCGTCCGGGTCTTCGACGAAGGCGATGACCGTGGTGCCGAACTTCACCGGGCCCGGCTCGCGGCTGATCTTGGCGCCGGCGGCGCGCATCTTCTCGCAGGCGGCGTAGATGTCCGGGAGCCCGATCGCCAGATGGCCGAAGCCGGTGCCGATGTCATATTTATCAACGCCGTAGTTGTAGGTCAGCTCCAGTTCGGTGCTGCCGGGCTGGTCGGCATAGCCCATGAAGGCCAGCGTGTAGTTGCCGTCCGGCACGTCGCGGCGGCGCAGCTCGGTCATGCCGAACATGTCGCGGTAGAACGCCACCGAGCGGTCGAGATCGCCGACCCGCAGCATGGTGTGGAGATAGGACTGAGCCATAACTATTATCCTTTATAACAAACCCGATGCATCGGCGATATCCTGGTCGGAAAGACCCAGCAGGAACAGCCCCGCCGCATCCGCCGCCGCCACACTGGCGGCTCGTTCCGCCAGGATGGTGGCGCCGGCCTGAAACGCAACCCCGCGCAACCCCGCCGCGGCTGCGCCCTGGAGCGTGGCGGGGCCGATGGTCGGCAGGTCGGCGCGGCGGTCCTGGCCGGATTTCAGCAGCTTCACCAGCACCCCGCCGGGGCCTGGCCGGCGCAGCGCTCCGGCGCGCGCCAGCATCGCATCGGTGCCCTCCACCGCCTCGACGCACAGCACCAGGCCCTGTTGCACCACGCAGCCCTGGCCGACATCGACCTCGCCGAGCGCGCGGGTGACCACGATCGCCCGGGCGATGTCGGCCCTGGCCCGGGCGTCCGGCGCGGTTTGCGACAGCAGGCCGGGCGGGCCGAGCACTTCGCTGAGGATGTCGTGCGCGCCGAGCACGGTGAAGCCTTCCTCGCCGAGAATCCGCACCACCGCCTTCAGCAGCCCGTCATCGCCGGCGAACGCGGCACGGCCGATGCGGGCGAGCATCCTGGCGCCCGCCGCGTCCGGCCGCAGATCGAGCAGCGACGGGCGGCGGATCGGGCCGATCATCACCAACTCGGTGCAGCCATGGGCGCGCAGCTGGCCGAGGATCTGGCCCACCGCGCCGAGCCGGACGATGGCGTGCGGAAATGGCGCCAGCACCGCCGGGTCGGCGAAACCGTCCAGGCCGAGCAGGAACACCCCGCGCCCGGAGGCCAGCGCCGCGCGCGCCACCTGGGCCGGCAGCACGCCGCCGCCGGCCAGGATGCCGAGCGTCGGGCGCTCAGCCCCGGTCATCTAATAGCGGGTTCATCGGGCGGGCGGCTCACGCCTCGTCTTCATCGTCGGCATGGATCGCGGTGCGGATCAGGCCGCGGCGGCCGGCGCTGGCGATGAAGTCGAGCATCTCCACCACCAGGGCATTGTCCGGCTGGCTCTGGCGCAGCCGGGCGAGGCGCTCGGCGAACACGCCGGGGCCGTGGAACAGGTGCTGGAAGGCGGTGCGCAGGCTGCGGATCTGCGCCTTGTCGTAGCCGCGCCGGCGCAGGCCGATCACATTGAGGCCGGCCAGCCGGGCGCGGTTGCCGATCACGCTGCCGAACGGGATCACGTCGCCCTCGACTCCGGAGACGCCGCCGATCATCGCCGCGCGGCCGATCCGCACGAACTGGTGGATTGCCGCCGCGCCCCCGACCACCGCGTTGTCGCCGATCGTCACATGGCCGCCCATCACCACGTTGTTGGCCACCACCACGCCATTGCCGAGCGTGCAGTCATGCGCGACATGCACCACGGCCATCAGCAGGCAGTCGGCGCCGACGCTGGTGAGGCCGCTGCCGGTGACGGTGCCGCGATGGATGGTGCAATGCTCGCGGATCTGGGTGCGGGCGCCGATCTCGCAGCGCGTCGGCTCGCCTTTGTATTTCAGGTCCTGCGGCGCCAGGCCGACGGTGCAGAACGGGTACAGCACTGCCTGCGGTCCGATGCGGGTGACGCCGTCGACCACGACATGACTCATCAGTTCGGCGCCGGCACCGATCGTCACGTTCGGGCCGACCTGGCACCAGGGGCCGATGCGCGCGCCGTCTTCGATCGTGGCGCCAGACGCCACGATCGCCGTTGGGTGGATCAAACTCACAATCGGCTACCTGTCCGCTGCCCGGTCCATGATCATCGCGGCATAGGTCGCCTCGGCGACCGAAATGCCGTCAACCCGCGCCACGGCGCTGAATTTCCAGACATTGCCGCGGCGGCGGTCTTTCTTGATGTGGATATGCAACTGGTCGCCGGGCACCACCGGGCGGCGGAACTTGGCCGCCTCGACCGACATGAAATAGACCACCCGGCCGCGCGCCTCCGGCCCCAGGCTTTCGACCACCAGCACCGCCGCGGTCTGCGCCATGCTCTCGATGATCAGCACGCCCGGCATCACCGGGTGGCCGGGGAAATGTCCCTGGAAGAAATGCTCGTCGACCGAGACGTTCTTGATGCCGGTGGCGCTCTCGTTCAGCACCATGTCGACCACGCGGTCGATCAGCAGGAAGGGGTAGCGATGCGGAATCGCCCGCATGATGCCGGCGATATCGAGCGTGCCCAGCGCGTGGCCGGCCGCTGATGCCGCATCCGGCGGGCTGCCAGTGGCCGGTTGGTCCGTAGCGCTCGCCGGGGCGGCGCCATCCGCATCTGCTGTGTTGCCGTTCATGCCACTTCAGTCCGTATCCGCTCCGCGATGAGCCGTTTCGCTTGCCGGGCTGGCGCCGGCCTCGGGGCTGCCAGACTCGGGGCTGCCAGACTCGGGTTTAGCATTCCGGCGCTGGTTGCGCATCTGTGCCGTGAGGCGGCGCAGGGCCGCGACCTGCTGCAGCATCTCACGCGCCGGCAGAGCCGGGCTGCCGAGATAGTCCACTCCAGGCGGCACGTCGCTCATCACTCCGGCCTGGGCGCCGATCCTGGCGCCCTTGCCGATGCGCAGATGCCCGGCGATACCGGCCTGCCCGGCCAGTGTCACGAAGTCTTCCAGAACCGCCGACCCGGCGACGCCGACCTGGCCGACCAGCACGCAACAGCGCCCGGTGCGGACGTTGTGCCCGACCTGCACCAGATTGTCGATGCGGGTGCCGGCGCCGATCACCGTGTCCTGCGCCGAGCCGCGGTCGATCGCGCTGTTGGCGCCGACCTCGACATCGTCCTCCAGGATCACCCGGCCGAGTTGCGGCACGGTGACGAAGCCGCCCGGCCCCTGGGTGAAGCCGAAGCCCTCCTGGCCGATCCTGGCGCCCGGATAAACGTAGACCCGCGCGCCGAGCAGCGCATGGCTGAGCGAGGCATGCGCGCCGATGCGGCAATCAGCCCCCAGCACCACGGCGGCGCCGATCACCGCGTGCGGGCCGATGCGGCAGCGCGGGCCGATCGTGGCGCCGGCCTCGACCACCGCGAACGGGCCGATCTCGGCGCTCGGGTCCACCATCGCGGTGCCATCGACCGCGGCCAGGCGGTGGATGCCGGGATGCAGCGGCGGCTGCGGATGGAACAATGCCGCGGCGCGCGCCCAGCCGAGATAGGCCTCGCCGGTGGCCAGCGCGACGCAGCCCGGCGGCACCCGGTCGGCCATCGAGGGGTGCAGGATCACCGCCCCGGCCCGGCTTTGCTGCAACGCCGGCAGGTAGCGCCGGTTGTCGAGGAAGCTCACCTGGTCGGGCCCGGCCGATTGCAGCGGGCCGACGCCGGTCAGCAGGCGTTCGCCGGCGCGCTCGGCGAGTCCGGCCGGCAGCGACGCCCCGGCCGCCTCGGCCACGGCGGCCAGCGTGAACGGGCCGGCGCGCAGGAAGAACCGCTGATCGCCCGCCTCGGCTTGCCCTTCCGCCATGCGCTGCCTGCCCGCCGCCCGGCGCTACTTCTTGGTCGGTGCGGCGGCCGGCGCCGGCTTGGCCGGCGTGCTCGGCAGCACCACGACCGGCGCGTCGGGCGCGGTTTTCGGCGGTTCCTCGCCATCGGCCGGGATCTTCACCGTCGGCAGCAGCTTGTTGAGCTGCTCCAGCACCTCGTCGGTGATGTCGAACTCGTTGACGTTGAGCGCCACCTGGCTGCGATGCAGCACCAGATTCATGCCGCGGCTGTCGGAGACCTGGCGGATCACGCCGATCAGCGTCGCCTGGATCTGGTTCAGCGCGTACTGGGTCGCTTCCTGGATGATCCGGTCGCGCGCCCGGAACTTCTGCTGCGCGGTGGTGATCCGCTCCTGCAGCTCATGGACCTTCTTCTCGATCTGCGCCTGGGACAGCTTGGTGCGCTCGCTGGCCAGCTTCTGCTGCATTTCGCGCCAGCTGTTCTGCTCCTTCTGCGCTTCCTCGTTGAGCTTCTCGCGCCGTGCGCCGAGCACCTTCTCGACCGCCTTGGCCGCGATCGAGCCGCGCATCACCTCCGGCACGCCGATCACCCCGATCACCGCGGCGGGAGGCGACGCGCCCTTCGGCAGCACCGGCAACTCGGGCACCGGCGGCATCGGCAGTTGCGCCACCGGCTGTTCGCCGGCATCGCCCACGGTCGGGGTGGCCGGCGCGGCTGGCGGCTTGGGACGGGGAGCGGGAGCGGGTGCGGTGTGGCGCGGCGCCGGAGCGGGAGCGGGAACGAAGTAATCCTTGCTTTGCGCCTGCGCGGCGCCGCTCGGCAGCAGCAGGCCGCCGGCCAGCAGCAGCACCGCCAGCATGGCCGGCAGCGTGGCGATAGAAC
>DATJEA010000397.1:0-5360 GCA_035497095.1 Acetobacteraceae bacterium
GGCAGCTTCGGCCCCACCACGGCCGGGCGCATGGACAGCTATGTGCACGCCTTCCAGCAGGCCGGCGGCTCGTTCGTGATGCTGGCCAAGGGCAACCGCTCGAAGGCGGTGCGCGATGCCTGCAAGCAGTTCGGCGGCTTCTACCTCGGCAGCATCGGCGGCCCGGCCGCGCGGCTGGCGCAGGACTGCATCCGCAAGGTGGAGGTGCTGGAATATCCCGAACTCGGCATGGAAGCGGTCTGGCGCATCGAGATCGAGGATTTTCCTGCCTTCATCGTAATCGACGACAAGGGCAACGATTTCTACGAGAGCCTCACCTGATGCGCTTCACCATCGACCGGCTCGACCATCTGGTGGTCGCCTGCGCCGATGTCGAGATCACCGCCTCCTGGTTCCAGCGCGTGCTGGGCATGGACCGCGAGGAGTTCGGCCCCAACGGCAAGACCGCGCTGCGCTTCGGCGGCCAGAAGATCAATCTCGATCAGGCCGGCGACACCCGCCGCACCACCGCGGCCGCCGCGGTGCCCGGTTCGCAGAACCTGTGCTTCATCACCGCGATCCGGCCGCAGGACGTGGTCGAGCACCTGACCGAATGCGGCGTGGCCATCATCGAGGGCCCGGCGGCCAAGGTTGGCGCGCTCGGGCCGGTCACCTCGGTCTACTGCCGCGACCCCGACGGCAACCTGATCGAGATCGCCACCTATCTGACCGAGTAACGTGATGCATCGCCTGTCGCTCACCGGAGCCGCCGCCTTCCTGGCGTTCCTCGCCTGCGTGCCGCTGGCCAACTGGATGATCGGCCATGCCGGCACCGTCTGCGTGCCGCATGGCGGGCCGTGCCTGATCCCGGTCGCACCCGGCCTGATGGCGCCGTCCGGCGTGCTGGTGGCCGGCTTCGCGCTGGTGCTGCGCGACGTGGTGCAGCGCCTGCTGGGCAAATCCTGGAGCCTGATCGCGGTGCTGATCGGCACCGTGCTGTCGGTGCTGGTGGCGCCGCGCGACCTGGTGATCGCCTCCGGCACCGCCTTCCTGCTCAGCGAGTTGGTGGATTTCGCGGTTTATACGCCGTTGCAGCGCCGCCGGCTGGTGCTGGCGGTGATCGCCTCATCGATGGTCGGACTGCTGGTGGATTCGCTGGTGTTCCTGTCGCTGGCGTTCCACAGCCTGGATTTCCTGCCCGGCCAGGTGGTCGGCAAGGCGTGGGCGGTGCTGGTCAGCATCCCGCTGGTGCGCGGCCTGCGGCGGATCGCGCCCGCTCCGCAAGCAAGCACCAGGGCATGACCATCCCTGCCGATCTGCGCGCGTCGGATTTCGATTTCGCGCTGCCGCCAACCCGCATCGCGCAAAGCCCGGCCCGCCCGCGCGATTCGGCCAAGCTGCTGCGCGTCGGCCGCACCGGGCTGCTCGACCGCGTGGTTGCCGACCTGCCGAGCCTGCTGCAATCCGGCGACCTGCTGGTGGCCAACGACACCCGCGTCATCCCGGCCCAGCTCTCCGCGCTGCGCGGCGCCGCCCATATCGGCATCACGCTCGACCGGCCGCTGCCGGATGGCACCTGGCACGCGCTGGCCCGCAACGCCCGCCGGCTGCGCGCCGGCGACCTGCTGGCGTTCGAGGGCGCCGACGACCTGTTCGCCATGGTGCGCTCGCGCGACGCCGATGGCGGCGTGGTGCTGGCCTTCGAATGCGAGCCCGAAGCCCTCGGCGCCGCTTTGCACCGCGCCGGGGCGCTGGCCCTGCCGCCCTATATCGCCCGCCCGGACGGCCCCTCCGAGCAGGACGCCGAGGACTACCAGACGCTGTTCGCCGTTCATGAAGGCGCGGTTGCCGCGCCCACCGCCGGGCTGCACTTCACCCCGGCGCTGATGCAGGCGCTGGCGGCGCGCGGCGTCGAGCTGGCCACCATCACGCTGCATGTCGGCGCCGGCACCTTCCTGCCGATGCGCTCGGACGCGGTGCGCGACCACCACATCCACGCCGAGCGCGGCCATATCGACACCGCGGCGGCTGGCGCGATCAACGCCGCGCGCGCCCGCGGCGGCCGCATCGTCGCGGTCGGCACCACCTCGCTGCGGCTGCTGGAGAGTGCGGCCGCCGAGGACGGCACCATCGCGCCGTTCGACGGCATCACCGAGCTGTTCATCCTGCCCGGCCACCGGTTCCGCGCCGTCGACCTGCTGCTGACCAATTTCCATCTGCCGCGCTCGACGCTGTTCATGCTGGTCTGCGCCTTCGCCGGCACCGAGCGGATGCGCGCCGCCTATGCCCACGCCATCGCCAACCAATACCGTTTCTACTCCTACGGCGACGCGACGCTGCTGGAACGGGCGTGACGCTCGCCTGGACGCAACAGGGAGCCGACGGCGCCGCCCGCGCCGGCACGCTGCACACCGCGCATGGCGACGTGCAAACGCCGGTATTCATGCCGGTCGGCACCGCCGGCACGGTGAAGGCGATGACCGCCGATGCGGTCCGCAGCACCGGCGCGAAGCTGATCCTCGGCAACACCTACCACCTGATGCTGCGCCCCGGCGCCGAGCTTGTGGCGGCGCTCGGCGGGCTGCACCGGATGATGGACTGGCCAGGCCCGATCCTGACCGATTCCGGCGGCTTCCAGGTGATGTCGCTGGCCGGGCTGCGCAAGCTGGACGCTGACGGCGTCACCTTCCAGTCGCATATCGACGGCAGCCGCCACCGCCTGACGCCGCAACGCTCGGTCGAAATCCAGCACCAACTCGACGCCACCATCAGCATGGCGTTCGACGAATGCACCAAATTCCCGGCAACCGAGGAGCAGGCGCGCGACTCCATGCTGCTGTCGATGCGCTGGGCTGCCCGCTCGCGCGACGCCTTCGTGCCGCGCGACGGCTACGGGCTGTTCGGCATCGTGCAGGGCGGCGTGTTCCCGGCGCTACGTGCCCATAGCGTCGATGCCCTGGCCGAGATCGGCTTCGAGGGCTACGCGATCGGCGGGCTGGCAGTCGGCGAAGGTCAGGCGGCGATGTTCGAGGTGCTGGACTTCACCACCCCACGGCTGCCCCCCACCCATGCCCGCTACCTGATGGGCGTCGGCACCCCGGACGATCTGCTCGGCGCGGTGGCGCGCGGGGTCGATATGTTCGACTGCGTGATGCCGACCCGCGCCGGCCGCACCGCCCGCGCCTTCACTTCGCGCGGCATCTTCAACCTGCGCAACGCCCGCTTCGCGCCGGACGGCCGGCCGCTCGACCCTGGCTGCCCCTGCCCGGCCTGCGCCCGCCACAGCCGCGCCTATCTGCACCATCTGTTCCGCTGCGAGGAAATCCTCGGGCCGATGCTGCTGACCTGGCATAATCTGACCTATTACCAGTCGCTGATGCAGGGCATGCGCGGCGCCATCCTGGACGGCCGGCTGGCCGAGCACAGCGCCACGCTGCGCGCCCTCTGGCAGGCGGGAGACGAGCCATGAGCGACCTCACCCAACTCGGCCAGCCGACGCCGCAGCCCGCCAGCCCGGATGCCGCGGTGCTGGAGCGCGTCGCCAATCCGCACCCGGAGGTGCCGTATCTGGTCCGCTTCACCTGCCCGGAATTCACCTCGCTGTGCCCGATCACCGGCCAGCCGGATTTCGCCCATATCGTGCTGGACTACGTGCCGGCTGGCTGGATCGTCGAAAGCAAGTCGCTGAAGCTCTATCTCGCCAGCTTCCGCAACCACGGCGCCTTCCACGAGGCCTGCACGCTGGATATCGCCCAACGCGTCATCACCCTGCTGGCCCCCACCTGGCTGCGCATCGGCGCCTATTGGTACCCGCGCGGCGGCATGCCGATCGACGTGTTCTGGCAAACCGGCACCCCGCCCGAAGGCGTCTGGCTGCCCGATCAGGGCGTGCCCGGATATCGCGGGCGGGGGTAAGGAAGCGACGTGTTCTTTTTTGCAAAAAAGAACCAAAAAACTCCATTCGTGCCTTCGGCGCATCCGGCGTCAACAGCGCGGGCGAAGCCCCGAATGCGGTTTTTTTGCTTCTTTGTTTTCAAACAAGGAAGACTTGCTTGCTTGCCATGACCCAAACCGACCAGATCCGCGAAAAAGCCATCGCCCTCGGCTTCGACGCCGTTGGCTTCGCCCCTGCCCGCCTCGGCCCAGAAGCCCGCGCCCGCATGCAGGATTTCCTCGCCGCCGGGCATCACGGCACCATGGGTTGGCTGGCCGAGCGCGCCGAGCAGCGCAGCCATCCGCAGGCGCTGTGGCCGGAGGCGCAGAGCGTGATCAGCCTCGGCCTGTCCTACGCGCCGCCGGACGACCCGATGGCGACGGTCGCCCGCCACGATCGCGGCAACATCTCGGTCTATGCCCGCAATCGCGACTATCACGACCTGGTCAAGGGCATGCTGAAGCACCTTGCCCAGTTCATCGTCTCCCGGTTCGGACCGGAAGTGAAGGTGTTCGTCGATACCGCCCCGGTGATGGAAAAGCCGCTGGCCCAGCAGGCTGGGCTCGGCTGGCAGGGCAAGCATACCAACCTGGTGTCGCGCAGCCACGGCTCCTGGCTGTTCCTCGGCGAGATCTACACCACGCTCGATCTGCCGGCCGACCCGCCGCACGCCGATCGCTGCGGCACCTGCACGCGCTGCCTCACCGCCTGCCCGACCAACGCCTTCCCCGCGCCGTACCGGTTGGACGCCACGCGCTGCATCTCTTACCTGACCATCGAGCATGCCGGGCCGATTCCGCTCGCCTTGCGCCCGGCGATCGGCAACCGCATCTATGGCTGCGATGATTGTCTCGCCGCCTGCCCCTGGAACCGCTTCGCGCAGGCTGGGCGGCAGGCCAAGCTGGCAGCCCGCCCAGACCTCACCGCCCCGCGCCTCGCCGAGCTGGCGGCGCTGGACGATGCGGGGTTTCGCGCGCTGTTCGCCGGTTCGCCGGTAAAGCGGGTCGGCCGCAACCGGTTCGTGCGCAACGTGCTGGTGGCGATCGGCAACAGCGGCGAGGCTGAGCTGGCGCCAGTGGCCGAAAGGCTGCGCGCCGACCCCGACCCGGTGGTGGCCGAAGCCGCCGCCTGGGCGGTGGAGCAGTTGGAAGGATTGTTATGACTCGTACCGAAGTGGACTCGCTGGGCAGCATCGACATCGCCGCCGAGCATTACTGGGGCCCGCAGACCGAGCGCGCCCGCCGCCTGTTCCGCATCGGCACCGAGCATTTCCCGCCCGGCCTGATCCGCGCCGTCGGGCTGCAGAAGCAGGCCGCAGCCCTGGCCAACCTGGCGCTCGGCGAACTGCCGGCCGAACTCGCCAACCCGATCGCCGCCGCCGCCAAGGAAATCGCCGACGGGCTGCTGGACGGCGAATTCCCGCTGCCGGTGTGGCAGACCGGCAGCG
>DATJEA010000398.1:0-1558 GCA_035497095.1 Acetobacteraceae bacterium
CGGCGCGCTGGTGGACCAGCATTACGGCGGCCTGCTGGTGTGGATCCCGAGCTCGATGATGAGCTCGGTGGCATTCATGCTGATCATGAACAATCTGCGCCTGCTGGAGGACCGCACCCCGGCCGAGCCATTCAACCCGGAGGACGACGATGACCGACGCATCACCATTTCGGCGAGCGGCTGGACCGGGCGCTAGCCTCGTGGCCGCGGCTGCGGCGCTGGCCCTGCTGACGGGCGGCCCGGCCCGCGCCGCCGAGCCGGGAGTAAGTCTGCAGGGCGGCTGGATGCGGATGCTGATCCCGTCGCGCCCGGCCGGCGGCTATTTCACCTTGCGCAACACCGGCGCCGAGGACCGCACGCTGACCGGCGCCAGCTCGCCGGCCTGCGGCAGTGTCATGCTGCATCAAAGCGAGCATAACAGCGGCACCGAGCGGATGGTGATGGTGGGCAAGGTGAAAGTGCCGGCGCATGGCGCGCTGAGCTTCGCGCCGGGCGGCTATCATCTGATGTGCATGCATCCGGGGCCGGCGATGCGGGCCGGCGCCAAAGTGCCGATGACCTTGACTTTCGCGGATGGCGGCAGCCTCTCGGCGCCGTTTGTGGTCAAGGGGGCGCTGGATAAATGAGCGTCGCGGGCACCAGCCGGCGGGCGGTACTCAGTGCCGGGCTGGCGGCCGGGCTGCTGGCGGCCGGCCCGGCATCGGCCGACCATGGCTGGCACGATATCGACATGGAAGGCGTATCGCCGCCGCTCAGCTTCAGCATGACCCGCGCCAGCGACGGCAAGACCGTCACCGAAGCGGATTATCGCGGCAAGCTGGTGCTGCTGTATTTCGGCTACACCTTCTGCCCGGATGTGTGCCCGATGACGCTGGCCAATCTGGCGCGTATCCTGCAACCGCTGCGCAAACAGGCGGCTCAGGTTCGGCTGCTGTTCGTCACCGTCGACCCGAACCGCGACACGCTGCCGGCGCTGAAGCAATATGTCGCCGCATTCGGGCCGCGGGTGGTCGGGTTGCGCGGCACGCCGGACCAGTTGACCGCGCTGGCGCGGCGCTATCGCGTGGCGTTCTCGGTGAAGCCGGTCAGCAACGGCTCGCCCTACGAGGTCACCCATAGCTCGGCGATCTGGGTGTTCGACCGCACCGGCGCGGTGCGGCTGCTGGTACCGTCGCTGGCCACCGCCGACGCCGATCTCTCCGGCGTCACCGTCGATCTGCGCCGCCTGCTCGCCGAAACGCCGGCCAGCGGCCCGGTCAGCGACGTCATGAGCTTCCTGCGCCGCTTCATCTGATCGACTCCGCAGCAACGGATTGCTTGCGGTACGGCCGCCGCTGCCCCACGCTGCGCCGATGGAACAGACAGACCAGCAGGCGGTGCTGAGCGTCGAGGGGCTGCGCACCGAATTCCGCATCGCCGGCACCTGGCGCGCCGCGGTGGACGGCATCTCGCTGGCCCTGGCGCGCGGCGAGACCCTGGCGCTGGTCGGCGAGAGCGGCTGCGGCAAGTCGATGACGGCACTCTCGATCATGGGGCTGGTGCCGGCCCCGGCCGGGCG
>DATJEA010000399.1:0-2549 GCA_035497095.1 Acetobacteraceae bacterium
TCTGCCTGGCGCCGGCAACCACCGGCAGCATCGGCACGCCGGCCCGCTGGTAGTCGTTATTCGCCCACAGCGCCAGCGACCAGAAATGCGGCGGCGTCCAGAAGAAGATGATGGCGAACATCAGCACCGGCATCAGCGCCAGATGCCCGGTCACCGCGATCCAGCCGATGATCGGCGGGAAGGCGCCGGCCGCCCCGCCGATGACGATGTTCTGCGGCGTGCTGCGCTTCAGCCACATCGTGTAGATGAACACGTAATACAGGATCGACACCGCCAGCGCGGCGGCCGCCATGACATTGGTCGCCAACCCCATCACCAGCACCGAGGCCACCGCGAGCACGATGCCGAAGGCCAGCGCCTCGCCGGCGGCGATGCGTCCGCCGGGAATCGGGCGGTTGCGGGTGCGGCGCATCACCAGGTCGATGTCGCGGTCGTACCACATGTTGATGGCACCCGCCGCCCCGGCACCCACCGCGATGCTGAGGATCGCGGTAAACGCCAGCACCGGATGCAGTTGGCCCGGCGCCACCAACAGGCCGATCCAGCCGGTGAACACCACCAGCGTCATCACCCGTGGCTTGAGCAGGGCGAACCAGTCGCCCGCCGTCGACAGCCCGGCAACGGCGCCCGGGTTGGCCGCGGCAGCGAGCGGCCGGGACGGCTGTACCGCCCCCCGACCGTCGCCAATCACCGCAATGTCAGTCATGTCATGGTCCGATCAGCGCGCTGCTCAGCGGATGCGCGGCAATTCCTCGAAGGTGTGGAACGGCGGCGGCGAGGAAACCGTCCATTCCAGTGTGGTCGCACTCGGGCCCCAATAGTTGTCGGCGACCGGCTCCTTGTTGGTGAAGGTGCGGAAGCAGATGTAGAGGAACAGCAGCATCGACAGCCCGGCGATCCCGGCCCCGATCGAGGACACCAGGTTCCAGCCGGCGAACGCGTCCGGATAGTCGGGATAGCGCCGCGGCATGCCGGCCAGGCCGAGGAAGTGCATCGGGAAGAAGGTCAGGTTGACGCCGACGAAGGTGATCCAGAAATGGATCTTGCCGAGCGTCTCCGGGTACTGATGGCCGCTCATCTTGCCGATCCAGTAGTAGAACCCGGCGAACAGCGCGAACACCGCACCCAGCGACAGCACGTAGTGGAAATGCGCGATCACGTAGTAGGTGTTGTGCAGCGTCTGGTCGATGCCGGCATTGGCCAGCACCACGCCGGTCACGCCGCCGATGGTGAACAGGAAGATGAAGCCGATCGCCCACAGCATCGGCGTCTTCATCTCGATCGAGCCGCCCCACATCGTGGCGATCCAGGAGAACACCTTGATGCCGGTCGGCACCGCGATGACGAAGGTCGCTGCCATGAAGTAGGCGCGGGTATCGACGCTCATGCCCGAGACGAACATGTGATGCGCCCACACCACGAAGCCGACCACACCGATCGCGATCATCGCATACACCATGCCGAGATAGCCGAAGATCGGCTTGCGCGAGAAGGTGGAGACAACGTGGCTGATGATGCCGAAGCCGGGCAGGATCATGATGTAGACTTCGGGGTGGCCGAAGAACCAGAACAGATGCTGATACAGTACCGGATCGCCGCCGCCCTGCGGGTCGAAGAACGAGGTGCCGAAATTGCGGTCGGTGATCAGCATGGTGATCGCGCCCGCCAGCACCGGGATCGCCAGCAGCAGCAGGAAGGCATCAACCAGGATCGCCCAGGCGAACAGCGGCATCTTGTGCAGCGTCATGCCGGGGGCACGCATGTTGAAGATCGTGGTGATGAAGTTGATCGCGCCGAGCACCGAGGAGATGCCGGCCAGATGCAAGCCGAACAGCACGAAATCAACCGCCGGGCCGCCCTGATAGGTGGAGTTCGACAGCGGCGGATACAGCGTCCAGCCGATGCCGGCGCCCTCGCCGAAGAAATGCCCGGCCAGCACCAGGCACAACGCCGGCGGCAGCAGCCAGAAGCTGATATTGTTCAGCCGCGGGAACGCCATGTCCGGCGCGCCGATCATCAGCGGCACGAACCAGTTGCCGAAACCGCCGATCAGGCCGGGCATGACCGTGAAGAAGATCATGATCAGGCCATGCGAGGTAACCAGCGCGTTCCATTCCTGGCCGGTGGTGATGAACTGGATGCCCGGTTGCGCCAGCTCGGCGCGCATCTCCATCGACAGGTAGCCGCCGATCAGCCCGCTCATGATCGAGAAGATCAGATACAGCGTGCCGATGTCTTTGTGGTTGGTGCTGCACAGCCAGCGCCGCACGAAGCTCGGCTTGTGGTGCTCCGCGTGGTCATGGCCCGCATGGGCAAGATCAACCGCGTCGCGCGTGTGATCGGAAGCACTCATCTTAGGTCTCCTTCATGCACCGACGGATAAATCAGTGCTGAATTTCGGCAACGGCCACCGGGGCCGGCAGGGGGGCAGGCAACTTGGCAGACAAAGTCATGGTGGGCGGCAGTGCCGCCACGGCAGGTGGCGCCACCTGCTGGTTCACCGCATATTTCTTTTTCGCCATCGCCACCCAGGCGGTGAATTCCGCCGG
>DATJEA010000400.1:0-3215 GCA_035497095.1 Acetobacteraceae bacterium
TCGCCGCGCAGCCGCATCACCGCGGCCCGGGTGACGCCGTTGAAACACGCATCGTCGGTCGAGGTCAGCACCTCCCTGCCGCGCATCAGGAAAAAATTGCTCGCGTCGCAACTGGCCGCATAGCCCTGGTCGTCCAGCATCCGCGCCTCATCGGCGGCCGCCTTGTATGCCTGGATCAGCGTGGCGATGAGGCTCAGCCGGCGGCACTAGCCTTCTTGGCCGCCGCCAATGCCTTCTTGACCTCGGGATTGTTTGGCATCCGGGCGGCGATATCGACCAGTAGGGCGTCCGCCTCTTCGTGGCGACCAACGGCGAGCAGGCAGGTGCGTGCCTGCAGATAAGCGTTGACCTCGCCCGGCGCCGTGGCGCGAAGCTCCGCCCATAGCTGGATCGCCTCGTCCCATTGTTCGGAGGCCTGGGCGGCCTGCGCAAGCACATTGTTGAGCATGCTCGGATGCTTGACGATCTTGCGCGCGCGGTCCAGCACGCGGTGCGCTTGCGCGGTCTTGCCCTGGCGCAGCAGGAACCGGGCGGTCCGCATGTACCCCCACGGCTCGGACGGATAATAGCGCATCATGTCGCGCCAGTATTTGCCCGCCTCGGCGGCCCTGCCGCGCTTGTCGGCGATGACCGCAGCGACGTCGAAGAACTCCGGCGTGATGTCGTTCTTTTGCAGCAGGGGTTGGACGAACGCGGCCGCTTCGTCGTAGCGCTCCTCGCGCATCAGTTTACGGATATGATCGATTTCGCTGGTGTATTTCCAGCCGGCGCCCCGACGGGCGCTGCTGCCGCCAAAGCGGTAGAGCGCGATATAGAGCAGCGCAATTCCGCCGGTGACGGCTGCCGCATACGGCCACACATCGTTCAGCGACCCATAGCGGCTCATGGTCCGCGCGCTCCCGTCAGCGCGAGCAGCGCATCGGCCATCACCACGCCTTGCCCCGCGGCCAGCACGATCAGCGGGTTGATCTCCGCCTCGGTCACGCCGCCGAGGCCAGCCAGGCGGGAGAAGGCGGCGATGGCGCGGGCCAAGGCCGCCAGGTCGCCGGCCGGCAGGTTGCGATAGCCGCGCGCCGGCGCGAGCCCGCGCACCTCGCCGATCATCACCATCGCCTCGGCCTCGCTCACCGGGGCGCGCCGCAGCGTGACATCGCGGTAGATTTCCGCCAGCACGCCGCCGGCGCCGAGTGCGACGATCGGGCCGACCAGCGGATCGCGCCGGTAGCCGAGAATCACCTCCGCGACGCCCTTCACCATCGGCTGGGCGATGAAGCCGGTGATCGCGGGGCCCAGCCGCGCGGTCATTTCGGCGCAGGCGGCGCGCAGTGCCGCTGCGTCCTGGATGTTGAGCGCCACCGCACCCGCCTCGGTCTTGTGTGCGATGCTGGCCGAGACCGCCTTCAGCGCCACCGGATAGGCGAGCGGCGGCGGGGCGGCGGGGTCGATACGCACCGCGCGGTCCTCCAGGCCAAGAGCCGCGAATACCGCACGGGCGCCAGGTTCGTCATCTGCCGCCGCCAGCAGGGCGGCGGCGGCGGCGAGATCGCCGAGCGGCGGCGCGGTCCGCGGGGCACGCCAGTCGAGCAACGCCCGCACCGCGTCGGCGCAGGCTTCCGGCGTGCGGAACCCGGCAATCCCGGCCTCGGCCAGCAGCCGCAGCGAGGCATCGGCCTGCGGCAGGATGAACACCGCCAGCGGCAGCGTGCCGTGCGAGGCGATCACCCCGGCCAGCGCGTCCTGCGGGCGGAACTGCGCCGAACTGCCGATCGCCGCGATCGCCAGGTCGGCGTCCTCGGCCGCCCGCGCCGCGTTCATCGCCGCCGCCACGGTGTCGCGCCTGGCGCCGGCCAGCGTGGTATCGACCATCTTCGCGGTGGCGATACCATGCACCCCGAGCCGATCGACCACCATCGCGCCGCCGCCGCCGGTCGTGGTCACCACCTGCGCCGCACGCTTCGGGCTGGCCAGCGGGCGGGCGCCGATGAACAGCGGCGGCGCCTCCAGCAGCGTGTCCAGCATATCGACGCGGGCGATGCCGATGGCGCGAAAGAACGCATCCACCGCCGCGTCGGAGCCGGCCAGCGCGCCGGTATGGGTGGTCGCCAGCGCCGCGCCCTGCTCGGACCGGCCGAGCTTGTAGGCGATGATCGGCTTGCCGGCGGCATGGGCGCGGCGCGCGGCATCCTCGTACATCTCCGGCCGGCGAATGGTTTCCAGAAACAGCAGGATGGCGTCGGTCTCGGGGTCATCGACCAGCATCCCGGCGATCTCGCCAGCCGACAGATCGGCCTCGTTGCCGGTGCCGAACACCTTGGCGAAACCGAACCCGCGGGCGGCGGCGCGCGACAGCAGCGTGCCCATGATGCTGCCGGATTGCGACACCACCGACCAGCGGCCGCCTTGCAGGTCATCCGCCTCCAACGCCGCGTTGACCGAGCAGGCAATCCGCGCCGGCAGATTGATGATGCCCATCGAATTCGGCCCCAGCAGCCGCATGCCGCCCGCGCGCGCCAGGCCAACCAGCCGCGCCTGCAACGCCACCCCCTCCGGCCCGGCCTCGGCAAACCCATCGGCCAGGATGCAGGCAACCGGCACGGCGCGCGCGGCACAATCGGCCACCGCCTGCTCGACATGCTCGGTGCCGACCAGAATATACGCCAGGTCGACCGCGCCGGGCACATCGGCGAGCCGTGCATAGGCCGGCTCGCCCAGCACCTCCGCCGCGCGCGGGTTCACCGGGAACAGCGCGCCGGTGTAGCCGTGGCGGCGGAGATAGAGTTGCGCGCGGGCAGTCAGACGGCTGGCATCCGACGAGGCGCCGATCAGGGCGATGCGCTGTGGGGCGAACAGGGCCTGCATGGAAGCTCTCTCAACATAAGGAAGGCCGGGGGCGTTGCCCCCGGTCTCCCACCAGGGGCCGAGCCCCTGGACCTCATGGATGGGTTCCAAGGGCCCGGCCCCCAATACATGAAGAATGGGCGGGGTGCGGGGCGGAGCCCCGACCTTCCTTAAACCGGATCCCAGGAAAACACATCGCCCGAGCGATCGAGCGGCATGAACGACGCCTTCAGCGCCGGGAACGCATGCTCGGCCACCAGCTTCGGCGTCCAGCCCTCGCCGCGATGGATGCCGCGGATCGGCCGCGCCGACGACATCAGGAAGATCTCGTTGTAGCGCGTCGCGAACACCTGCCCGCTGACCCCCTTGGCGGCGTC
>DATJEA010000401.1:0-4072 GCA_035497095.1 Acetobacteraceae bacterium
GATCCCGCAAGCCCGCCGCCGCGTGGTCACCACGCATGACGCGCTGGCCTATTACGGCTACGCCTATGGGCTCACCTTCCGCGCCCCGCTCGGGCTGTCGAGCGACAGCGAGCCGGCGGCCAAGGGCATCGCGGCGCTGGAACGGCAGATCAATGCCGAGCACATCACCGCGCTGTTCGTCGAGAACATCAGCAACGCCACGCTGCTGCGCCAGATCGCCCGCGACACCGGCGTGCGCGTGGGCGGCGTGCTGAATTCCGACGCGCTGTCGCCACCGGACGGGCCGGCGGGGACGTATATTGCGATGATGCGGTATAATCTCGGTGAGATTGTCGGGGCGTTGAAGTAAGCACTTCCTTTTGTGAACAAAAAGACGACCTTCCTTGCCTCTCTCTCCTGGGTACCAACATGCTGCGCGATAACAGCCAAACTGTTTAATCGTTGGAAGGAAGCACTTCCTTCACTCTGCCGCGAACTTGAACCCCTCCGCCCACCGCCTGACCTTCCCCATCGACGGGCTGGGAAAATGCGCCGTGCACACCAGCGTCTCGGTATCGCAGTAGCATTCCAGAAAGCGCCGGCGGGTTTGCGCGGACTGTGCCCGGTCGGTGTCGGCGCGCATCGAGATATCGGGAAAGCGCAGCTGGATCGGTGAGTGGATCAGGTCGCCGGAGAGCACCGCGCTGGTGCTGCCGCGGCCCAGTTGCACGGCGTAGTGATCGGGCGTGTGGCCGGGGGTGGGTTCCAGGCGGACGTGGTCGTTGAGCGCGCTGCTGCTGGTGATCGCCTGGGTGCGCCCGGCGGAGACGATCGGCAGCACGCTTTCGGCGAAGATCGGGTTGGGGGTTTCGGCGTGTTTCGCGGTCCAGTAGGCGAGTTCCTTGTCGGCGAACAGGTATTTCGCTTTCGGGAAGGTCGGCACCCAGCGGCCGTTCTCCAGCCTGGTGTTCCAGCCGACGTGGTCGACATGCAGATGGGTGCACATCACGTAGTCGATGTCCTCGACGCCGACGCCGGCCTCGGCGAGTTGGCGCATATAGGCGGTGCTTTTCTGCTGGTGCCAGAAGGCGTGCGCCGGCAGCGTCTTGTCGTTGCCGACGCAGGTGTCGACCAGGATGGTATGATGCGGCGTGCGCACCAGATAGGACTGGATGGCGAGGATCAGCTTGCCGCTGGCCGGGTCGAGCGCATCGGGTGCCAGCCAGTGGCTGTGCTCGGCCAGCAGCTCGGGCGTGAGGTCGGGCAGGAAGGTCAGCGCATCGAACAGCGGCGCCTGCTGCTCGACGATCCGGGTGATGCTGATGTCACCGAGTTGGGTCGTGGTTGGCATGGCGGGCCTCTCCTGCGGGATGGCGCGATGGTAGCGAGGTCGGGCGGGGACGCGCAAATGGAGGGCGGCCGATGAGCGAGCAACTGGCGGCGGCGATCGCGGCGGCGGGGCGGATCGCGCTGTTCACCGGGGCGGGGATCAGCACCGAGTCGGGGATTCCGGACTTCCGCTCACCTGGCGGGGTGTGGACGCGCAAGACCTCGATCCTGTTCCAGGATTTCATGGACAGCGAGGCGGCGCGGCGCGAGGCCTGGCAGCGGCGGTTCGAGGGCGACGCAGCGATCCGGGCGGCGCAGCCGAATCGCGGCCATCGCGCGGTGGAGGCGCTGGTGCGGCGCGGCCGGGCGCGGGCCGTGGTGACGCAGAATATCGACGGGCTGCACCAGCAATCGGGGCTGGGGGAAGCGCAGGTGGTGGAACTGCACGGCAACACCACCTATGCCGCCTGCCTGGAATGCGGCACGCGCCACGAGATCGATGAGATGCGCGCGGCGTTCGCGGCCAGCGGCACCTCGCCGCGCTGCCGGCGCTGCCTCGGGCTGGTCAAGACGGCGACGATCTCGTTCGGCCAGCCGATGCCGGAGGCGGCGATGCTGCGGGCGCGCGAGGAGGCGCTGGCGGCCGATCTGTTCATCGTGCTGGGCTCGTCGCTGGTGGTCTATCCGGCGGCCGGGCTGCCGGTGCTGGCGGTGCAGAACGGCGCCAGCCTGGCGATCGTCAACCGCGAGCCGACACCGCTGGACCCGATGGCCGATATCGTGGTGCGCGGCGCGATCGGCGAGGCGTTCGGCGATGCGGTGGGGGTGAATTAGGCACGGGTGCTGCGCGCTATCCCAGCCACGCCAGCAGCACCGTCAGCGTCACCACCGACAGCGCGGTGCTCACCGCAACCGTGGTGGCCGACTCCTCCATCCGCACCTCGTAGCGGCGGGCGAGTAGAAAAGCGTTGGCGCCGGTGGGCATCGCGGCGGCCAGCACCACCACGTCGAACGCCACGCCGCGCACCCCGGCCAGATACGCCAGCAGCCCCACCAGCGCCGGCAGCGCCAGCAGTTTCAACGCGCTCGACAGCATCACCTCGCCAAAGCCGGTCATGCCCCGCGGCCTCGGCAGCGTGGCGCCCAGGCAGAACAGCGCCAGCGGCGGCCCGGCCCGGCCCAGCATCTCCATCAGCCGGTCGAGCGGCGCGGCCAGCCCCAGCCCGGTGGCGCGCCACAGGAACGCCAGCACGATCGCCATCACGATCGGGTTGCGCGCGGTGCCCGAGAGCGAGGCGCGCACCACGTGCAGCATCGACCGCCCGGTGCCGGCATCGGCCTCGATCACCACCGTGCCGAGCGGCAGCAGCACCGCCGAATGCACCGCGATGATCGCCAGCAGATTGGCCACCCCCGGCGCGCCGTACAGCGCGTCCACCACCGGAATCCCCAGCATCACGGTGTTGCCGTAGATACCATCCAGCCCGGCAATGCCGGACTCGGCCAGGCTGCCCTTGAACAGCCAGCGCGACAGCAGCAGCGCCACCACGAACAGCAGCACCGCACCGATCAGGAACGGCCCGGCGACCGCGATCAGCTTCAGCGGCGGCGCCTCCACCACCGAGCGGAACAGCAGCGCCGGCATCGCCGCGAAAAAGGTGAAATCGTTCATGCCCTTGATGACATGGCTGTCGAGCCAGCGCCGGCCGGTGCTGGCGGCGCCCATGACGATCAGGCCGAAGATCGGCGCGATCACGCTGAACAGGACAGTCATAGGAAGCAGTTCTTTTTTTGGGAAAAAAGAACCAAAAAAACCATTCGCCTTGCAACAGCGGGACGCGGGAGAGGGCGCACACTCCAAGCATTAAAAAGTTTTCTTGCCTCTTTTTGTTCACAAAAAGAAGACCTCACTTGCTCAACTCCGCCAGACACTCCGCCAATCCCACCTGCCGCGACGTCGCCAGCCGCGCCGCCTGCAACACCGCGCGGGCCTGTGCCAGTGCCATATCGAAATCATCGTTCACCAGCACATGGTCGAATTCCCCGGCGTGGGAGAGTTCCTCATTGGCCCGCTCCATGCGCGCCGCCGCGGCCTCCGGCGGGTCGCCGCGCGCCAGCAGCCGGGCGTGCAGCGCCGCGCGTGACGGCGGCAGGATGAACAGCCCCACCACGTCGCCCGGAAGCTGGCCGCGCAACTGGCGGTGGCCCTGCCAGTCGATGTCGAACAGCACGTCGCGGCCCTCGGCCAGCGCCTGCTCCACCGGCGCGCGCGGCGTGCCGTAGCCGTGGCCAAACACCATCGCATGCTCCAGCAGCGCGCGCTCGGCGACCATCCGGTGGAATCGCGGCAGGTCGATGAAGTGGTAGTGCACGCCGTTCTGCTCGCCGGCGCGCGGTGCGCGGGTGGTGACGCTGATCGACAGCGCCAGCCCCGGCTCGCGGGTCAGCAGCGCGCGGCTGATCGCGGTTTTGCCGGCGCCGGAGGGGGCGGCCAGCACCAGGCACAGGCCGCGGCGGGCGAGGGGCATCGCGGCCTCCCTATTCGATGTTCTGCACCTGCTCGCGCAACTGCTCGATGGCGGCTTTCAGCTTCAGGCCGGTTGTTGTCAGTGCCACGGATGCCGATTTGCTGCAAAGCGTGTTGGCCTCGCGGTTGAATTCCTGCACCAGGAAATCGAACCGGCGGCCGATCGCCACCGCCTCGTCGAGCAGCGCGCCGGCGGCGTGCAGATGCGCCGCCAGCCGGTCCAGTTCCTCGCGCACG
>DATJEA010000402.1:0-6637 GCA_035497095.1 Acetobacteraceae bacterium
GTTTGGATCAGAAGGTAGACACTCTAGAAGCAACGTGGAAGAAGATGAAGGTATGTGCATCGCCACAGTGTTCCGCCGCATCGCTGTTTGCGCAACCGTTGCCGATGCCTAGACTGCCCATAGCGCCCATATATGGGCAGGCACGAAGGAGGACGCATGTCCGAGGCAGTTGAGCGCGAACGGATGGATTTCGATGTGGTGATCGTCGGCGCCGGCCCCGCCGGGCTGGCCGCGGCGATCCGCCTCAGGCAGCTCGCCCCGGAAGCTTCGGTCTGCGTGGTGGAGAAGGGCGCCGAGGTCGGCGCGCATATCCTCTCGGGCGCCGTGATCGAGCCGCGCGCGCTGGCCGAATTGCTGCCGGACTGGAAGGAGCTCGGCGCGCCGCTGACCACGCCGGTGCAGACCGACAAATTCATCTACCTGACCGCAAAGAGCTCGATCCGGCTGCCGACGCCGCCGACCATGCATAACCACGGCAACTACATATCCTCGCTGGGCGACGTGTGCCGCTGGCTCGGCCAGCAGGCGGAGGCGCTGGGGGTGGAAATCTACCCCGGCTTCGCCGCCGCCGAGCTGCTGGAGGAGGATGGCCGCATCGTCGGCATCGCCACCGGCGACATGGGCATCACCCGCGACGGCACGCATGGGCCGAACTACGCCCAGGGCATGGAGTTGCGCGCCCGCTTCACGGTGTTTGCCGAAGGCTGCCGCGGCTCGCTGACCAAGCAACTGGTGGCGCGCTATCAGCTGGCCGAGGGCCGCGATGTGCAGACCTACGCCATCGGCATCAAGGAACTCTGGGAAATCCCCGCCGAGCGGCATCAGCCGGGGCTGGTGGAGCACACCATCGGCTGGCCGCTCGACCGCGCCACCTATGGCGGCTCGTTCGTCTATCACTGGGGCAACAACCTGGTCTCCTACGGCCATGTGATCGGGCTGGACTATCGCAACACCTGGCTGTCGCCGTTCGACGAGATGCAGCGGCTCAAGACCCACCCGGATATGCGGGGCCATTTCGAGGGCGGGCGGCGGATCGCCTATGGCTCCCGGGCACTGAACGAGAGCGGCGCCCAGGCGCTGCCGAAGCTGACCTTCCCTGGCGGCTGCCTGATCGGCGATACCGCCGGCTTCCTCAACGTGCCGAAGATCAAGGGCACCCATACCGCGATGAAATCCGGCATGCTGGCCGCCGAGGCGATTGCCGAAGCGCTGGGGACCGAAGGCATCATCGAACCGACCGCCTATCCGGAAAAATTGCGCACCAGTTGGCTGTCCGACGAATTGCACCGGGTGCGCAACATCAGGCCGGGTTTCGCCAAATGGGGCCTGCTCGGCGGCCTGGTGAACGCCGCCGTGGATACCTACATCTTTCGCGGCCGGGCGCCCTGGACGCTGCGCATCAAACACCCCGACAACACCACGCTGATGGAGGCCGATGCCTGCCCGCGCATCGCCTATCCGAAGCCCGACGGCAGGCTGACCTTCGACCGGCTGTCCTCGGTGTTCATCAGCAACACCAATCACGCCGAGGACCAGCCGGCGCATCTGAAACTGCGCGACCCGGCGAAAGCCATCGATGTCAACTGGGATATCTACCGCAGCCCGGAAACCCGCTACTGCCCGGCCGGGGTCTACGAGATCGTCGGCGCCGAGGAGGGCCAGCCGCGCCTGCAGATCAACGCGCAGAACTGCGTGCATTGCAAAAGCTGCGATATCAAGGACCCGCGGCAGAATATCGACTGGGTGACGCCGGAGGGGGGCGGGGGGCCGGTTTATCCGAGTGGGATGTGACAGGAAGCGGTTCTTTTTTTGGAAGAGAAGAACCAAAAAAACTTGATCCCTTGTCGCGGTTTGGATCGTGCAGCGGGGCTTGAAAGGAGCGGATGATGATATCGGATCGGATTGCTGGGATGCGGGCGGCGGTTGAGCGGGCGGTGGCGATGGGACCCGGGTTTCTGCGCGGCGATGTCGATGCCGATCGCATGGCGAACACGATGGTCCAGGCGGTGCGCGGCTATGCCGAACAGCAGCGAACCGCCGGCGGCGACGGCGCTGCATCGGGCGCCGAAGCGCGGGCGTTGCAGGCCGCACTCGACGAGTTGATGGCCTGCGGTTCCGGCTACCTCGCGGGCCGCTGCGACGCCGCCTGTGTCGCCCGCACCATGACCGAAATGGTCCACGAATTCGGAGCCCACCAGTCGTAGCGACCGCCAATGAATAAAGAGTTTTTTTGCTTCTTTTTGTTCACAAAAAGAAGACCTTACTTCCACTTCGCCAGCCGCGCAGCCGCCTCGGCCATATCCGCCTCCGGCCCGCAATAGCTGAACCGCACGAAGTGATGCCCGCGCGCCCGGTCGAAATCGACGCCGGGCGAGGCGGCGACGCCGGCTTCCGCCAGCATCCGGGCGCAGAATTCGCGGCTGTCGTTGGTGCGGTCGGCGATGTCGGCGTAGAGGTAGAACGCGCCCTCGGCCGGGCTCAGGCGGGCGAAGCCGGCGGCGGGCAGCGCTGCCACCAGCAGGTCGCGCGAGCGGCGGTAGCGGGCGATGTTGGCTTGCAGTTCCTCGGTGCAGTCGAACGCCGCCTCGGCGGCGATCTGGGCGATGTGCGGGGCGCTGATGAACAGGTTCTGCGCCAGGCATTCCACCGGCCGCACCAGGTCGTCCGGCAGCACCAGCCAGCCGATCCGCCAGCCGGTCATCGAGAAGTATTTCGAGAAGCTGTTGACCACGATGGCGCTCGGGCTGAACGCGGCGGCGGTGGCGATCGGGCGGTCGTAATGCAGGCCGTGATAGATCTCGTCGCTGATCAGCCGGACGCCGTTGGCGTGGCACCAGACGGCGATGGCGGAGAGTTCGTCGGGCGCCAGCATGGTGCCGGCGGGGTTGCACGGGCTGGCGACGATCAGGCCGTCCGGACGCGGGTGCAACGCCTCCAGCATCGCCACGGTGGGCTGGAAGCGGGTTTCTGGTCCGGTCTCCAGCATCACCGGCTGCATGCCGAGGGCGGTAAGGATGTTCACGTAGGGCGGGTAGAACGGGGTCGCCATCGCCACCCGGTCGCCACGGTCGAAGGCGGCGAGGAAGGCGAGCGGGAAGGCGCCGGACGCGCCGACGGTGACCGCGACGCGGGCGGGCGAGACCTCGACGCCGTACCAGGCCTGGCCGTGGGCTGCGATGCGGGCGCGCAGCGAGGGCAGGCCGAATGCCTCGGTGTAGCCCATCGGGCGGCCTTCGCGCAGCGCCGCCTGCGCTGCCGCCACCGCGCCGGCGGGCGCGCCGGTGCCGGGTTGGCCGACCTCCATGCGCAGCACATGCGGGGCGCCGGCGGGCAGTGCCGCCTGGCGGGCATTGGCGGCGGTGATCACGTCCATCACCAGGAATGGCGGGGCAGTCGCCCCCTGGCCGATCTTGAGTGCCACGGCTATTTCGCCGTGCTGCCCACCGCGAGGCCGGCGCCGCGCGGGTCGGTCGCCCACAGGCAGCGGCCCTCCGGCCCCGGCAGGTAGCTGCCGCAGGTGATGATGTTGGCGCGGCCCGGCTCCGGCGGCTGCACCGGCATCACCTGCTTGGTGCGCAGCGTTTCGGCCAGCGTCAGCGCGGCGGCGACCGGCGCACCCTCCTGCCCGGTGCCGGCGGTCATGGCGCGGAAGGCGTCGATATTGCGGTTGGTCACCATGCCGGCCGACAGCAGCGGCAGCGGCGTGGCGCGCGGCGAGGCGGCCAGCACGATGCCGGTGCCGGTGGCCATGCGGCCGGTACCGAACAGGTTGTCCATCGTGGTCACGCAGATCACCGCGTTGCCGTCGCGGTCCAGCGTGGCGAAGCTGGCGGAAGCGGGCAGCGCCGGCAGGCTGCCGGCCGGGATCGTGGTTTGCGCCAGCAGCGCCTGCGGATCGCCGGCGCCGCGCCGCCACTCGGCGGCGATGCCGAGGGCTGCGGCGCGCGCCTGGTCGTAGGCGGTGGGGTTGGCGCGCAGCAGCTTGAAGGCGGCGGCGGTGGCCAGCCCGCCATCGGCCGGCGGCGGCAGGAAGCTCGCGAAATCGCCGCCGCCGAGCGGGATTTCCAGTGCCGGGGCGATGGTCGGCACCGCGCGGCGCAGGTCATCGGCGGTGAGGCCGCCGCCGGCCTCCGGCATCGCGGCGACCAGGCGCTTGGCCAGCGTGCCTTGATACAGGTCGCCGACGCCGGCGGTGCGCAGTTGCGCCAGCGTGCTCGCCAGTTCCGGTTGCAGCATGCGGTCGCCCTCGGCCAGCGGCAGGCCATTGCGGTAGAAGGTCGCCCGCGCGCCGGGGTCGCCGGCCAGCGGCCCGGCCACCACCGCGAGGTCGCGCACGAAGGCGCGCGAGGCCGGGACGCCGAAGCGGGCCAACTGCTCGGCCGGCGAGACCAGCGAGGCGAAAGACAGGCTGCCGAAGCGGGCGTGCAGCAGGAACATGCCGCGCGCCAGCATCGGCACCGCAGCCGGCCGGTCGCCGCCGCCGCTGGTGGCCGGTTGCGGCAGGAACATCACGCCCTGCGGCTTGCTGCCGGCGGCGGCCTTGTAGACCAGGCACGCTCCGCCGCTGCCCAGGCCGCCGCGCGACGGCAGGGTGACCGCCAGCGTCAGCCCGACCGCCACCGCCGCGTCCGCCGCGTTACCGCCGGCCGACAGCACGTTGCGCCCGGCGATGGCGGCGGTCGGCTCATCAGCCACCACGCCACCGAGGAAGCCCTTGACGTGGCCGGGCGTGCCCGCGGCCGGGCCGCTGCTGCCGAACAGGCCGGAGCCGATGCCGCCCAGGGTCGAACAGCCGGTGGTCACCAGGCCGAGTGCCAGCAGGACGGATGCCGCACGGGTCGCCAGAAAAGAGGTCATGCGCTTGCTGGTCCGCTCCCTGTTCAGCGCTGCCGGTGTCGCCTCGGCTGGCCGCGCCCGATCATGCCCGGATGCCTTAAACACCTTCGCGGGCACCGGCAACCGGATGTTGATGCTTGCCTTGGCTGCAAGCCCCCCATTTACAGATGATGCTTGCCAAGGCCGGTGCCGCACCCGACAAGGATGCCGCCGAATATGGAGTTCGAGATGTTCCGACGCCTGCTTGCCGCCTGTCGCCATCGCACCACGCTCGCCGGCCTCGCGCTGCTCGGCGGCCTGCTCGCTGGGCTGGCGGTACTGCCGGCCGCGGCCCAGGTCGGCGCCTTCACCCCGGCGCAACGCACGGAAATCGTGCAGATCGTCCGCCAGGCGCTGCGCCAAGACCCGAGCATCCTGCGCGACGCCATTTCGGCGCTGCAGGATGATGAGGCGCGGCGCAAGGAGACCGCCACCGAGCGGAGCATCGGCGCGCTGCAGACCGCGCTGATCGGCAACCCGGCGGACCCCGAGATGGGCAATCCGAAGGGCGACGTGACGGTGGTGGAGTTCTACGACGTGCGCTGCCCGTATTGCCGCCGCATGGTGCCGGTGATGGCGGAGTTGCTGAAGGCCGACCCGCGTATCCGGCTGGTCTACAAGGACATCCCGATCCTCGGCCCGGGCAGCGTGCTGGGCGCCAAGGCGCTGCTGGCGGCGCAGAACCAGGGCGGTTATGCGAAGCTGCACGCGCTGCTGATGACCGGCAACCCGAATATCGACCTCGACCGGATCAAGAGCGCCAGCGAGCACGCCGGGTTGGACTGGGCACGGTTGCAGCGCGACATGAACAGTGCCGAGGTGGCGGCCCGCATCAAGGCCAATCTGTCGCTGGCGCATCAACTGTCGATCAATGGCACGCCGGCCTATGTGATCGGCCGCCAGTTGCTGCCGGGGGCGGTGGAACTGAGCGAGTTGCAGGACGCGGTCGCCGCGGCGCGGCAGAAATAGCGCGGCATTTTCGCTGGCTCGGGCGGTGCGCGGGGGCGACCAGCAGCAGCGGGAAAAGGGCCGCGGCGAGACGATGATGACGCATACCTGTTCTCTTCGCGCAACGCCGAGCCGGCAGCAGCCGCCCTGGCCGGATCATGCTGCGCGTCGTGACGGTGGCACGAGCGGGGAATTGGAAACGCTCACCCCCGGTGTGCAAGGGTGAGCCTTTCGGCCGCGAGCGAGGTGTGGGCGGGCAGCCTCGGGCGCTGGCGCGGCGCTGACGGACGAAGGCGAGACCGGCCAGCCCGACGCCAAGCAACGCGATTCTGACCGGCTCCGGCACCGCGACGTTGATGCCGCCGGGCAGGTCCAGATAGCTCTCATCGAACGGGTCGCCGATGCGCGCGATCGCGGTCTGGTCGTAGCAGGCAGTGCCGCCGCCGCCATAGCCGTCGACAACCGCGTTCGTGCCGACCGTGCAGGCGGAGCCGACGGGTGAGCGCGTTCCTGGCACCCGATGTTGCCCAGATCCAGCGGGCGTTGGAGTCGCTGTTGCAGCAGAATGCACAGGCTCGCGTGCTGGGAATGCGGTCGCCGATGCGGCGGAATTGGCCGGAGTTTGTGGAATGCCGCAGCCGGCGTTTTCGCCTCGCGTGGTGCGCCTCAGAGTCCTCTCTGATTGGGGTTGTAGGATGCAAGGGGATTCTGGTCATTCGTGACGTCATTTTCAGTCGCGTCCATATCCTCGGGGCGGGTCGGTATCGGCCAAGGTGTCGAGGTCGAGCGTGACGATGGCTTCGAGGGCCTGGGC
>DATJEA010000403.1:0-6881 GCA_035497095.1 Acetobacteraceae bacterium
GGCGGTGTGCGCACCGTGCTGTATTCGGCGCAGGATCTGCGCGGCGGCGGCCGTTCGGGCAGTGGTAACCAGTACGTGCTGCTCAGCGAGGACCTCGCCACGCTGCGCACCTGGTCGCAGCGGCTGGAGGAGAAGCTGCGCGGCGTCGATGCGGTGACCGACGTCAACAGCGACCAGGACCGCACCGGGCCGGAGGCGCGGCTGGTGATCGACCGCGATGCCGCCGCCCGGCTCGGGGTGTCGGTTGCGGCGATCGACAACGCGCTGAACAACGCCTTCGCGCAACGCCAGATTTCCACCATCTATGCCGAGCGCAACCAGTACAAGGTGGTGCTGGAGGCCAATCCGGCGCTGCAAACCGACGCGACCGCGCTGTCGCGCATCTTCGTCGGCGCCACCAACGGGACGCAGGTGCCGCTCGGCGCCGTCACCCGCGTGGTTTCCGGCACCGCGCCGCTGGCGGTGCGCCACCAGGGGCAGATCCCGGCGGCGACGGTCAGCTACAACATCGCCGACGGCGTGGCCGACGAGACCGCTCTGGCGGCGGTGGCGCAGGCGGCGGCCGATCTGCACATGCCGGAGACGGTGCGCACCGCGCCGGCCGGCAATGCGCGCTGGCTGCAACAGAGCCTGTCGTCGCAGCCGCTGCTGATCCTGGCGGCGTTCCTGACCATCTATATCGTGCTGGGGGTGCTGTACGAGAGCCTGACGCAGCCGATCACCATCATCTCCACGCTGCCCTCGGCCGGGCTCGGTGCGCTGCTGGCGCTGCTGCTGACCGGCTACGAATTGTCGATCATGGCGGTGATCGGCATCCTGCTGCTGATGGGGATCGTGAAAAAGAACGCCATCATGCTGGTGGATTTCGCGCTGGAGGAGGAGCGGCGGCACGGCCGCACGCCGCTGGAGGCGATCCATGCCGCCTGCCTGGCACGGTTCCGCCCGATCATGATGACCACGCTGGCCGCCCTGCTCGGCGCGCTGCCGCTGGCGCTGGCGTTCGGCACCGGGGCGGAATTGCGCCGGCCGCTGGGGGTGGCGATCGTCGGCGGACTGATCGTCTCGCAGACGCTGACGCTGTACACCACGCCGATCGTCTACCTGGCACTGCAACGCCGCCGCCGGCCGCGCGCGGTGCTGGCGCCGGCGGAGTAACGCCGCCTCAGTGCGGCTTCACCACCGCGTCTTTCTGCGCGTCCGGCGCCCCCTTGGCCTCGTTCTTGGCCTGCTCGTGCAGCAGCAGCGCGGTGGAGATCAGCGCGGTATGGGTGAAGGCCTGCGGGAAATTGCCGAGCATCCGCCTATCCGCCGGATCGTATTCCTCGGCCAGCAGCCCGACATCGTTGCACAGCCCGATCAGCCGCTCGAACAGCGCCCGCGCCTCGTCCATGCGGCCTTGCAGCGCGTAATTGTCGGCCAGCCAGAAGCTGCACGGCAGGAACGCGCCCTCGCCCGGCGGCAGGCCGTCGGTCGCCTCGTGGCTGTCGTAGCGCAGCACGAAGCCGCCGCGCAGCAGGTCCTGCTCGATCGCCGCCACGGTGCCGATCATGCGCGGGTCGTCGGCCGGCAGGAAATTGACCAGCGGCAGCATCAGCAGGCTGGCATCGACATGCGGCGAGCCGAACGCCTGCACGAAGCTGTTGCGCTGCTTGTCGAAGCCCTGTTCGCAGACCATCGCATGGATCCGCGCCCGCACCTCGCGCCAGCGCTCCAGCGGCGCTTGCAGGTCGAACTCCTCGGCGGTGCGCACGGCGCAGTCCATCGCCCGCCAGGCCATCACCTTGGAGAACACGAAGTGCTGCCGGCCGCTGCGCATCTCCCAGATGCCCTCGTCCGGCTGCTCCCACACCGTTTCCAGATGCTTGATCAGATTGGTCTGCAGCGCCCAACTGTCCTGCGCCGCGGCCAGCCCGTCGAGGCGGGCGAAATACAATGCCTCCATCACCTCGCCATACACGTCCAGCTGCTTCTGGTCGGCGGCGGCATTGCCGATCCGCACCGGGCGCGAGCCTTCATAGCCGGGCAGATGGTCGACCTCCCATTCCGGCAGCCGGCGCTCGCCGGATAGGCCGTACATGATCCGCACGTCCGCCGCACTGCCGGCGACCGCACGATGCAGCCAGTCGCGCCAGGCCCGCGACTCCTCGTAATGCCCGGCGCGCATGAACGCCATCAGCGCCAGCGCCGCGTCGCGCAGCCAGCAATAGCGGTAATCCCAGTTGCGCGGCCCGCCGAGTTGCTCGGGCAGCGAGGTGGTCGGCGCCGCCACGATGCCGCCGCTCGGCGCATAGGTCATCGCCTTCAGCGTGATCAGCGAGCGATGCACGATCTCGGCATGCGGGCCGTCATAGCTGCCGTTGGCGGTCCAGGCGGTCCAATACGCCTCGGTTGCCTCCAGTGCCGCCGGCACGTCGATCGCCGGGGGCGGGGTGTCGTAGCCGAGGCCGTGCTGCAACGTGAAGGTCATCTGCTGCCCGGCGCTGACCGCGAAATGCGCCACCGTGGTCAGGTCGCGGCCGTGGATCGGCGCCGTGGTCCGCAGCACCACCATGTCCGGCCCGGCGATCGCGCGCAGGCCCGAGCCGTCATGCAGCCGCGTCACCCAGGGCACCACGGTGCCGTAGTCGAAGCGCATCAGCAGTTCCATCTGCATGCCGACCCGGCCGCGCCGCCCCTCGACCACCCGCAGCACGCTTGAGCTGGGCTGCCCCGGCAGCATGAAATCGATCAGCGCCACTTCGCCCTCGGCGCAGTTGAACACCGTCTCCAGCACCAGCGTGCCGGGGCGATAGGCGCGGCGGACGGTCGCGGTCTGGTCCTCCGGGCCGATCAGCCAGCGCCCGTCCTTCGGTGTGCCGAGCAGGGCGGAGAACACCGAGGGGCTGTCGAAACGCGGCCAGCACAGCCAGTCGATCGAGCCTGAGCGGCTGACCAGTGCCGCGCTGCGGCAATCGCCGATCATCGCGTAGTCCTCGATCAGCGCCGGATGCGCCGTTGAGGGCATCGGCACGCCGGCGGCAGCCGCCAGCGGCGTCAGGTCGGCCTCATAGGGCGGGCTCAACGGGTGGTTCCCCAAAAGCGGCCTTGCGCGGTGTCGCAGGCGCAGGACTGGCCGGCATTGGCGGGAGCGGCCAGCGGGCAGACATACGGCCCGGCCGAGCAGACGCTGGCAGCCGGCGGCCCGGCGTATTGCGCCGGCGGCGGGTAGTACGGGGCATAGACCGGCGGCGCCACATAAACCGGCGGCGGCGCCACGTAGACCGGCGGCGCGACGTAGATGCCGCCATACCAATGCGGCCCGTAATGCCGCCAGGCCTGCGCCGTTCCCGGCGCCGCCAGCATCCCCAGTCCGATCAGCGACAAGGCAGCCGTGGTGCGAAGTTTGCTCATACGCATGGCCGGTCATCCTCCTGCGAGTGTGGCGGAGTTATGCATCAGGCGCCGATGGCGCAACCCAGGCGTGCAACAGCGCGGTCACCCGCTGCGGCGATTCCAGCGGCGGCAGATGGCCGCAGCCCGGCAGAATCTCCAGCCGGGCGCCGGCAATCAGCGCGGCGATCTCGCGCGCCTGGGCCGGCGGTGTCAATTTATCGCCAGCGCCGACCGCGACCAGGGTCGACACGCCGATCGCCGGCAGCCCCGGCCGGCTGTCCGGGCGGGTCAGGATCGCGGTCTGCTGGCGCAGGAACGCCGCCCGGCCGACCCGCTCGGCCATCGCCGTGACCTCGCCGGCCAGCACCGCGTCGCCCAGCCGGTCGGGGTGCAGCAGGCTGGGCAGCAGGCGCGGTGTGACGCCGCGGAAGTGCAGCGACTTGTCGGCCAGTTGCCGCATCAGCGCCCGCCGCCGTGCCGCCTGCGTCGGACTGTCGGGCGCCGCCGAGGTGTCCATCAGGCACAGCCGGCTGACCCGCTCCGGCGCCAGCCGCATGATCGCCAGCGCCACGTAGCCGCCCATCGACAGGCCGCACAGCGCGAAGTGGCCAGGCATCGCGGCCAGTGCCCGGCGAGCCATCGCGTCCACGCTATCATCCAGCGTGAGATCGGCGATCACCACGCGCGCCACGCCGGCCAGCCCTGCGGCCTGGTCGCGCCAGAGCCGGCCATCGCACAGCAGGCCGGGCAAAAGCAGCAGGTCGTCAGCCATCCAGGCACCCCATTCCGCCGTATCGCGCACGGCAACCTTGACTTTCCGCCGCTGTTTCAAGATACCCGGCATGGATTCGCGCGCAATGCGCGACTGCTGCGGCATGCCCGAACGGCGCCGCGTTGGAAGCATGTATCATTTGCCCCAGAGTCCCGCTTCGATAGCAACTCCCACTTTAACAGAGACCTGCCCTTTGCCCGAGACCATCACCGCTTCGGCGGATCACGACGCGCCCGTTCCCGAGGACGGTGCGGTGACAGCCGAGCCCGACGCCACCGACCCCGGCACCGACGAGGCCGGCTATCCGGTGGAACCCGAGGCCGAGGAAGAATCCGGCTTCGCCAAGCTTGGCTTGTCGGAACCGATCGTCCGCGCGGTCACCGAAAAAGGCTACCGCACGCCGACGCCGATTCAGCAACAGGCCATCCCCTACGTGCTGATGGGCCGCGACCTGCTCGGCTGCGCCCAGACCGGCACCGGCAAGACCGCCGGCTTCACCCTGCCGATGCTCGATATCCTCTCCGGCAGCCGCGCCCGCGCCCGCATGCCGCGCAGCCTGATCCTGGAGCCGACCCGCGAACTGGCCCTCCAGGTCGCCGAGAATTTCGTCGAATACGGCAAATACCTGAAGCTGACCCACGCCCTGGTGATCGGCGGCGAGAGCATGTCCGACCAGAAGGAGACGCTGATGCGCGGGGTCGACGTGCTGATCGCCACTCCCGGCCGGCTGATGGATATGTTCGACCGCGGCTCCATCCTGCTCACCGACACCCGCGTGCTGGTGATCGACGAGGCCGACCGCATGCTCGACATGGGTTTCATCCCGGATGTCGAGCGCATCGTCTCGATGCTGCCGACCAACCGCCAGACGCTGTTCTTCAGCGCCACCATCGCGCCGGAAATCCGTCGCCTGGCCGACGCCTTCCTGCAAAACCCGAAGGAGATCACCGTCTCCAAGGCCGACATGGTGGCCACCACCATCACCGAGGCCTACACCCTGGTCGCCGAGACCGACAAGCGCGAGGCGCTGCGCCGGCTGATCCGCTCCGAGCACGTGCAGAACGCGCTGATCTTCTGCAACCGCAAGCGCGACGTGGATATCCTGCACAAATCGCTGTCCCGCCACGGATTTTCGGTCGGCGCGCTGCATGGCGACATGGCGCAGTCGGTCCGCTTCGCGACGCTGGAGAAGTTCAAGGCCAACGAAATCCGTCTGCTGTGCTGCTCGGACGTCGCCGCCCGCGGCATCGACATCGGCGGCCTGTCGCATGTGTTCAATTTCGACGTGCCGCACCATGCCGAGGACTACGTGCACCGCATCGGCCGCACCGGCCGCGCCGGGCTTGAGGGCCGCGCCTTCACGCTGGCGGCGCCGGAAGACCGGATCAACCTGCAAGCCATCGAGAAATTGATCGGCCACCCGATCCCGCGCATGCAGATCGAGGGGCTGGACAGCGCGGAATGGGCCGAGGGCGACGGCAGGGGCCGCGGTCGTGGCGGCCGGCCCGCGCCGGCCCGCAAGCCGGCGGCCAAGCGCAGCCCGGCCCGCGCCGAGGCCAAGCCCGAGCCGCCGGCCGCCGACGCCGCAGCGGACGCCAAGCCGCCGCGCAGCCGCCCGCCGCGTGCCGCCCGGCCGCCCCGTGCTGAGCTGATCGCTGCTGAGCAGGCACCTGCCGAGCAGCCGCATGGCGACCAACCGGCCGCCGCCGACGCGCTGCCGCCCGAATTGGCGCCGCAGCCCGACGTGCCGATGCACCCGCTGCCGCCGCGCCCCGAACGTGCGCCGCGGCGCGATGCCCGGCGTGACGAACCCCGGCGTGATACCTCCCGGCGCGACGAACCGCGCCACGACGAAACCCGTCGCGAAGCCTTCGAGCGTACTCGCCGCGAGAACGATCGCCGCGGCCGGCGCGACGACGATCTCGGCCCCGCCGTACTCGCGTTCGGCGAGGAGACCCCGGCCTTCATGCTGATCACCACCCGCCGGCGCCCGGCTCAAGCTGCCGAACCTGATGCCCCCGAGCCTGACGCGCCCGAGATTAGCGGCGACGACGTTCAGGAGTCCTGACATGAATGACGCCGCCCCCTCCGCCAAAGGCAAAATCGGCCCGTTCAAATGGGATGACGCGCTGCTGCTGGAGGACCAGTTGACCGAGGACGAGCGCGCCATCCGCGACGCCGCCCACGCCTACTGCCAGGAAAAGCTGTTCCCGCGCATCCTGCTGGCCAATCGCCACGAGACGTTCGATCGCGAGATCATGAATGAATTCGGCGAAATGGGCTTCCTCGGCGCCACGCTCGCGAGCCACGGCTGCGCCGATATCGGCTACGTCGCCTACGGCCTGATCTCCCGCGAGGTCGAGCGGGTCGACAGCGGCTACCGCAGCGCCTTCTCGGTGCAGTCCAGCCTGGTGATGTACCCGATCTACGCGTTCGGCTCCGAGGAGCAGAAGGACCGCTTCCTGCCCAAGCTGGGCCGCGGCGAATTCGTTGGCTGCTTCGGTCTCACCGAGCCCGATGGCGGCTCCGACCCCGGCTCGATGCGCACCCGCGCGAAATCGGTCGATGGCGGCTACCTGCTGAACGGCTCCAAGACCTGGATCAGCAACGCGCCGATCGCCGACGTGTTCATCGTCTGGGCCAAGGATGACGCCGGCGACATTCGCGGCTTCATCCTGGAAAAGGGCATGCCGGGCCTCACCGCGCCGAAGATCGAGGGCAAGTTCAGCCTGCGCGC
>DATJEA010000404.1:0-7371 GCA_035497095.1 Acetobacteraceae bacterium
CGGCGCTGGTGGTGTATCTGGCCGGCGGCGCGGTGACCGCGGTGTGGTATCTGATGAAGTAGGGATTGTTTTTTGCGGAGTGGCGGAGCCCGCGTACACGCCAATGAATAAAAAGTTTTTTTGCTTCTTTTTGTTCACAAAAAGAAGACCTTACTTCTCCAGAAACGCCACCACCCGGGTAAACGCATCCGCCCGCGCCGCCGGATTGCCGCCAAGATGCACGCTATGGTCGGCATTCTGGCTGCTCGGGATGCGATGCAGCACGTGCAGCTTCACCGGCGAGTCGAAATCATGGTAGGCGCCGGGATAGGTATGGATCATAACCATTTCGGGGTGTTTCGCCGCCAGCGCCAGGCATGGCGCCACCGGGGTCCAGTCATCCGCCGCGCCGTGCAGGATCAAAAACGGCGCCGCCGGCTGCCAGCTGCTGCTGACCGAGGCGGCGCGGCAGCCGGGATAGAACGCCACCACGCGGCGCAGCAGGCCGGCCGGCAGGTCCGGCGCCACCCGGCCGGCGGCGAGCACGGTGCTGCCGCCGTCCGACCAGCCGAGCAGCGCGATGCCGCCCGGTGGCGTGCCGGGTTGGGCTGCCAGCCAGCGCATCGCGGCGATGGCGTCCTGCCGCCGCAACCCGCCGGAGGTGGCGATACGGTCGCGCTCGCGGCATTGCGGCCCCAGCCCGCGCGAGCCGAAGCTGTCCGGCCGCAGCACGATATGCCCGGCGGCGGCCAGCGCCCGCACCCAGGCATCGTCGCGCGCCGGATACGGGCCGCCGCAGCCATGCAGGGCGACGATCGCCGGCGCCACCACCGGGCCGGCGGGCAGCGCCAGATCGGCGCGCAGCACCAGCCCGCCCGGCCCCGGCAGCGTGACCGGCGCGGCCGTGGCGGTGCCACCCAACAGCATCAACAGCGCCGCCAGCACGGCTCGCACGTCATCCCACGCCCAAGAAAGTATCGTACAACAGCTTGAAGTTAAGCACCAAAATGATCGCCGCCACCAGCCAGGACAGCCACATCAGCCAGTGCGGGATGACGAGGTGGCCCATCTTGCGCCGGTCCGACACGAAGCGCACCAGCGGCACCACCGCGAACGGCAACTGCATCGACAGCACCACCTGGCTCAGCACCAGCAGTTCGGCGGTGCCGCGTTCGCCATACAGCATGGTCACCGCCACCACCGGCACGATCGCGAGGCCCCGGGTGATCAGCCGGCGCAGGATCGGCCGCAGCCGCAGCCGCAAAAAACCCTCCATGACGATCTGCCCGGCCAGCGTGCCGGTGACCGTCGAGTTGACGCCGGAGGCCAGCAGCGCCACCGCGAACACCACCGAGGCGATGCCGACGCCGAGCAATGGCGACAGCAGGCGATAGGCGTCCTCGATCTCGGCCACGTCCTGGTGCCCGCTGCCATGGAACACCGCGGCGGCGACGATCAGGATGGCGGCGTTGACGAACAGCGCCAGCATCAGCGCGATGGTGCTGTCGGCCACCGCGAATCTGATCGCGCTGCGCTTGCCCTCGTCGGTGCGCGGATAGGCGCGGGTCTGCACGATCGAGGAATGCAGATAAAGGTTATGCGGCATAACGGTCGCGCCGATGATGCCGATCGCGATGTACAGCATCGCCGGGTTCGAGACGATCTCGGTGGACGGGATGAAGCCGCTTAGCACCGCCGCCACCGGTGGTGCGGCCAGCGCGATCTGCACCCCGAAGCATAGTGCGATGATCACCAGCATGGCGATCACGAACGCCTCCAGATAGCGGAAGCCGCGATCCATCAGCATCAGCAGCAGGAACGCATCGAGCGCGGTCAGCAGCACGCCGGCCAGCAGCGGGATGCCGAACAGCAGTTGCATCGCGATCGCGGTGCCGATCACCTCGGCCAGGTCGCAGGCGATGATGGCGATCTCGCAGCCGACCCAGAGCGCGAAATTCACCGGCGGCGAATAGGCGTCGCGGCAGGCCTGCGCCAGGTCGCGCCCGGTGGCGATGCCGAGCCGTGCCGCCAGCGCCTGCAACAGGATCGCCATCAGGTTGGACAGCATGATGACCGACAGCAGCGTGTAGCCGAATTGCGCGCCGCCGGCGATGTCGGTGGCCCAGTTGCCGGGGTCCATGTAGCCGACCGAGACCATGTAGCCCGGCCCCGAGAACGCCAGCAGCCGGCGGAACCACGAGCCGCCCAGCGGCACGCGCACGCTGGCATTCACCTCGGACAGGCTGGGCAGATCGGCGGTGCGCACGACCCAACTCCCCCGGTGGCGCCCAACCAGATCCGCCATACGCAGCCTCCACCCGAAATTCATCCCACGCCATGAAAGTGTAGCCTTGGCTACATTCTGCAGCGTAAGATGGAAAGCAATCGCCGGCCTGTCAACGGCTGTTCGCGCGGCGGCTGATATCGGCGGTTGAATTCGCCTGCCCGCTTCGTCATGGTCCGGCCCGCAGAAGGAGACCCAAGCGTGCCGCAAGAGCCGGCCCCTACCCCGGCGCCGGATGGCGCTGAAGCCAACGACAAGCTGCTGCCGGCCGAGCCGACCCAGGCGAAGCGGTTCGGCAAGACCCGGACTGCGCAGTCCACCGCGCTGGCGGAGGATTATGTCGAACTGATCGCCGACCTGCTGGCCACCGGCGGCGAGGCGCGGCCGACCGATATCGCGCGCCGGCTCGGCGTCTCGCATGCCAGCGCGATCAAGACCATCGCCCGGCTGAAGCGCGAGGGGCTGGCCACCGCGCGGCCCTATCGCGGCGTGTTCCTCACCGAGGCCGGCGAGGTGCTGGCCACCCGGGTCAAGGCTCGCCACCGCCTGGTGGTGGACCTGCTGCGCGCCGTCGGCGTGCCGCGCGAGGCCGCCGAGCAGGATGCCGAGGGCATCGAGCACCATGTCTCGGAGATCACGCTGGCGGCATTCTCGGCGTTTCTCCGCCGCCAGGGCTGAATTTCCGGTTGCACCGGGACCGGCGCCGCGGCTATAAAACCGCAGGAACAATAAGGGAACGGAAATGGCACGTTTCGAAGGCGGCTGCCTGTGCGGCGCCATCCGTTACGCGAGCGACGCGGAGCCGATTTTCGCCGGCGTGTGCCATTGCCGGGACTGCCAGCGCTTCAGCGGCAGCGCCTTCGCCGTGGTGGTGGCGGTGCCGCGCGACAGCCTGGCGCTCACCGGCGCGCCGCGACGCTTCACCAAGCCCGGCGATTCCGGCAAGCCGACGCACCGCTATTTCTGCGCCGAATGCGGCTCCGGCGTGCTGGACGAGGGCGAGGCGATGCCGGGGGTGGCGATGCTCGCGGTCGGCACGCTGGACGACCCGGCGGCGGTGAACCCGGCGACCCATATCTATTGCAGCCGCGCCCAGCCCTGGGTCGCCTTCCCGGATGGCGCCACACGCTTCGACCTGATGCCGCCAGCCGGCTGATGAGCGCCCCACGCCTGTCGCGCCGTACGCTGTTCGCCACCGCCGGCGCCGCCGCGGTGCCGTCGCTGGGCGTGGCGCCGGCGGCCGCGGCGGCGCATGGCGGCACCCATGGGAGCCTGGGCGATATCGACCACGTGATCGTGCTGATGAAGGAGAACCGCTCCTTCGACCATTATTTCGGCACCCTGGCCGGGGTGCGCGGCTATGGCGACCCGAGCGGCGAGGCGATCTTCCATCAGCCCGACCCGGCCGCACCCGGCGGCGTGCGGCTGCCCTTCCATCTCGACACCCGCCGCACCGCAGCCCAGCGCCTGCCTGATCTCGAACACTCCCGCCGCAGCCAGCACGCCGCGCTGGCACGCGGCCGCATGAACGGCTGGCTCGCCTCGCTGCGCCGCGAGGGCGACGATGCCGGCTTCACCATGGGCTATCTCAGGCGCGCCGACCTGCCGCTCTACAGCACCCTCGCCGACGCCTTCACCGTCTGCGACGGCTACCACGCCGCCCTGCTCGGCCCCACCCACCCCAACCGCATCATGATGATGACCGGCACGATCGACGCCGCCGGCAGATACGGACGGGCGGCGCTGGATAATCGCGGCCGCAACTATACCTGGGAGACCTACCCGGAACGGCTGGAACGCGCCGGCATCTCCTGGCTTGTGCATCACGAGGCCGATGACTTCGGCTGCAACGTGCTGAAATATTTCGCGCAATACCGTCTGGCCACACCCGGCCAGCCGCTGCACGACAAGGCGATGCGCAACCGGGATTTCGCCGCCCTGCTCGACGACCTGCGCCGCGGCAACATCCCGCAGGTGCTGTTCGTGATCCCGCCGGCCGCCGCCAGCGAGCACCCCTCCTACCTGCCCGCCGAGGGCGAGCACTACACCGCCCGCCTGCTGGCGGCGCTGTGGTCCAACCCGAAGCTCTGGGCGCGCACCGCTGTCATCCTCAACTGGGACGAGAATGACGGGCTGTTCGACCATGTCGCGCCGCCGCAACCAGAGCCCGGCACCGCCGACGAATGGGTGGACGGCAAATCGCTTGGCCCCGGCTTCCGCGTGCCCTGCCTGGTGATCTCGCCCTGGAGTGCGGCCAGCCCCGGCGAATTGTCGCCGGTCTGCGGCCGGGTGTTCGACCACACCTCGGTGCTGCGGCTGCTGGAAACCCGCTTCGGCGTGGAGGCGCCGCTGATCAGCCAATGGCGCCGGCAGGTAACCGGCGACCTCTCCGAATGCTTCGATTTCACCCGCCCGGCCCGGCTGCAACCGCCCACCCTGCCGGACACCGCCGCCGCGCTGGAAGCCGCCGAACGCGCCATCCGCGACCTGCCGAAGCCGCGCGTGCTGGCGATGACGGAATTGCCGAAGCAGGAAGCGGGGGTCAGGAGAAGGGTAGGGTAAGCAGTTCTTTTTTTGGAAAAAAAGAACCAAAAAAACTTATTCGCCTTGCAACCTTGGAGTCGCGGAGAGCGCGTACACTCCAATGGATGAAAAGTTTTTTTGCTTCTTTTTGTTCACAAAAAGAAGACCTTGCTTCAAATCGGCATCCCCGGTGGCGGCCCCAGCGTGCCCGGCGCGCGAAACCGCTCCGGCGCCTGCGCAAACGCCGCGATCATGTCGATCGCCGCGCGCCGGTGCGCCCGGCTGAGCGGGTCGGCCGGCGCGGTGGCCAGTTCGGCGCGCAGCGTCTGCACCATCTCGCAGGCGACTGCCCGCACCAGCGGCGAGGCCTCGGTGCTGGCCGCCAGCGCCAGCAGATGCCGCAGCGCGACATGCTCCACCACCAGCTTGACCGCCTGGGTGAGCCCGCTCTCGGCCGGGGCGCGGAAGCTGGCGTCCAGCACCGCCTCCAGCACCTCATGCAGGCTCGGCAGGCTGGCGTCGCGCTGGTGGTATTCCACCAGGCGGCCGGCGCGATGCGGGTGCAGCAGCAGCGCCAGGCTGTGGGTCGCGGCACCCTCGGCGGCGGCCAGCGGGTCGAAGGTGAGGCCGGTATGGGCGGGGAAGGAGTCGCGCGTGCGGGGATATTCCGGCGGCCGTGGCGGCAGCAGCCGCAGCAGCGTCTCCGGCAAGGTCAGCGTGGCCGGTGCGATGCTCGCCAGCACCGCCGCGAGGCCGCGCCGCTGGTCGTCGCCCGGCACCAGCTCGGTGACCGGCTGGCCGTCGCCGCGCAGCGCGTAGCGGAACGCCAGCCCGCCGACCAGTTTCACCGCCGCCTCCACCTGGTAGCGATGCAGCAGATAGAGCGGCACCAGCGTGTCGGCCAGCAGCGCCATCGGCCGGCCCGGCTTGATCGCCGCCTCGCCGAACCGGGCCAGCGCCGCCTGGCGCACCGCCAGCACGTGGTGCAGTTCCTCGGCGGCGTCGGCGCCGGTGTCCCAGTTATGCGCCTTGGGGTGCACGCCGCTGTCCGGCACCGCGTCCTGCTGCGCCATGGTGTAGAGCCCGGCGCGCGCCGCGTCCTCCAGCATGCCGTCGAGTGCGGCCTGCTCCTGCTCCGGTGTGGTGCCGGGCGGGAACTGGCAATAGCCCCATTTGATCGAAATCTCGTCCCATCTGCCGATCGTCGTGCCATAGGCCGATGACAGGTCGACCTCGCCGTTGCCGGTCAGCTTCAGTTCGGGCGCCGGGTAGTCCATCACCGACATATCGGCGCCGAACGTGCTGGCGACATGGTTGTGGTCCAGCCCCAGCGTATGGCCGATCTCATGCGCCGAAAGCTGCCGCAGCCGCGCCATCATCAATTCGTGCACCGCGGCACTCGGCGTCGCGTCCTGGTAGGGCGACAGGAGCGCCTCGGCGATCATCCGTAGTTGCCGGTCGCGCAGCGCGGTCAAGGTCACGGTGCCCTGGATGATCTCGCCGGTGCGCGGGTCCCAGATGGTCTTGCCGTTGGAGAAGCCACGGCTGCCGCGCGGCACCCAGTTGATCATGTTGTAGCGGATATCCATCGGGTCGGCGCCCTCGGGCAGCAACTCCAGCCGGAAGGCGTCGCGGAAGCCGGCGGCCTCGAACGCCCGGTTCCACCAGCGCCCGCCTTCCAGCAGCGCGGTGCGCATCGGTTCCGGCGCGCCACGGTCGAGGTAATAGACGATCGGCCGCACCGGCGCGCTGATCGCCGCCGCCGGGTCCTGCTTCTCCAGCCGGTGGCGCAGCGCGTAATGGGTGTCGGCCGGCTGCTCCAGAGAACCCGCAAAATCATGGAAGATCACGCTGCTGAAGAACGACGAACGCGGGTCGAACCGGCGCGGCCGGAAGCCGGCATCCGGCAGTTGCACGAAGCAGTTGCGCACCCGGATGGTGATCGCGCGCGGGTCCGGCGCCATCGCCGCCAGCCCCTCCACCTGCCCGTTGCCGAACCAGAACGGCAGCCGCGTGGCCTCGGGATTGGTGAAGGTGAGGATGCTCTCCACCTGGGTGTTCAGCGGAAACGCGCCGGTGCCCTCCTCGGCGATGGCGCAGCGCGCGGGATCGAGCGCATAGGCCCCCTCCCCCAGCCGGCTCAGCACGCCGGCGACGCTGTTGGCGTCGCGCAGCAGGAAGTCGGTGGCATCCACCACCACGCCGTCGGCCTCATCGACGATATCGAACGCCCACAGCACCGACTCGGCGAAGGCCTGCCGCACCGCGTCACGCTGCGCCTGCTCCGGCGACGAGGAGCGCCAGGCGTAGTTGGCCGCGGTCAGCAGCAGCCGCGCGCCGCGCCGCTCGAACCGCACCACCTGCGGCCGGCTGAGATTGCCGCGTTCCAGCCGGTAGTCGCCCAGCCCGTGCGACAGCCGGTCGAGATACAGCAACTCCGCGCCCGGCGCGCGGATGCGCAGATAGATGCGGCCGCGCGCCCGATCCCAGAGCAGCGGCACGAAGCCGTCGAGCGTGCGGCAGGCGGAGAAGTCGGGGGGCGATGCGTTCATGGCCCGGAGTCTCGCCGCCGCGCGCCCCCCGTC
>DATJEA010000405.1:0-5247 GCA_035497095.1 Acetobacteraceae bacterium
CGTCGCTCATGGTGTACGTGCCAAGCTATGGTCCCAACCGTCCAGGATGCAGGCCGATTTATGGTCCGGGCCGACTTCGCGCAACGGCGACTCGGCAGCAATACAGACCAAAATCACGAACTCGCAGCGGGCGGCGAAACGACAGCCCTCCGGCGGATACAGCAGATTCGGCACGGTGCCAGGAATCTGCGCCAGGCGGACCCGGCCATGCACCTTGGCGTCGACGCGCGGAATGGACCGGATCAGCCCTTGGGTATACGGGTGGTGCGGGTTGGCGAACAGCGCTTCGACCGACGCCTCTTCCACCACCTTGCCGGCATACATCACCACCACGCGCTGGGCATTCTCCGCCACCACGCCCATGTCGTGGGTGATCAGCATGATCGCCATGCCGAGGCGGTTTTTCATCTCGGCCAGCAGTTCGAGGATCTGCGCCTGGATGGTGACGTCGAGTGCGGTGGTCGGTTCGTCGGCGATCAGCAGTTGCGGCTTGCAGGCCAGCGCCATGGCGATCATCGCGCGCTGGCGCATGCCGCCGGAAAACTGGTGCGGATAGTCGTGCACGCGCTTTTCCGCATTGGGGATCTGCACCAGGCGCAGCATCTCGGCGGCCTCGTGCAGCGCCGCCTTGTGCGACAGTTTGGTATGGGTGAGCAGGGCCTCGGCAATCTGGTCGCCGACGGAATAGACTGGGTTCAGCGAGGTCATCGGCTCCTGGAACACCATGGCGATCTCGCGGGTGCGGATCTTGTCCATCTCCGATGCCGGCAGCGGCAGCAGGTCGCGGCCGCGCCACAGGATGCTGCCGCCGGCGAACCGGCCAGGCGGCATGTCGATCAGTTGCAGCACGCTGCGCGCGGTCACCGTCTTGCCGCAGCCGGACTCGCCGACTACGGCCAGGGTTTCGCCGGCGCGAATCGACATGCTGACCCCGTCCACCGCCCGCACCGTGCCGTCATCGGTGCGGAACCAGGTTTTCAGGTCACGTATTTCAAGCAGCGTGTCGGGCATCCGCGCTCCAGGGCTACAGCACGCGGCGCGGGTCGAGCGCATCGCGCAGGCCGTCGCCGATGTAATTGATGGTCAGCACGGTGAGGAAGATCGCCGAGCCGGAGAACAATGCCCAGTGCGGCGCATTGTCCAACTGGTCCTTGGCGTCGAACAGGATGCGCCCCCAGCTGGGAATATCCGGCGGAAAGCCGAGGCCGAGGAAGGACAGCGTGCTCTCGGCGATGATCGCGTTGGCCACCTCGATGCTGCCGGCGACGATCACCGGGCCGAGCGCGTTGGGCAGGATATGGCGCATCATCAGCCGCATGCGCGAGGCGCCCAATGCGCGCGCCGCCTCGACGAACTCCTTCTCGCGCAACGACAGGAACTGCGCGCGCACCAGCCGCGTTACCGGCATCCAGCGCAGCCCGCCGATCACCACCACGATCATCACGAACACGCCGCCCTGTGCTCCCAGCAATTCCTTCAACTGATCGCGGAACAGGTAGATGATCAGCAGCAGCAGCGGTAGTTGCGGCAGTGCCAGGAACATGTCGGTCAGCCACATCAGCGCCGCATCCACCCGCGCGCTCGCCATGCCGGAGATCGCGCCGATGGTGACGCCGACGAACACCGCGACCAACATCGCGGCGAGGCCGACGCCAAGCGAGATGCGCCCGCCATAGATGATCCGCGCCAGCAGGTCCTGTCCGAGATCGTCGGTGCCGAACGGATGCGCCCAGCTCGGCCCTTGCAGCATGGCGGTGAAATCGATGTCGCTGATCGACACCGGCCACAGCCACGGCCCGAATACCACGCCGACCGCGATCACCGTCAGCACCACCAGGCTGATCACCGCCAGCTTGTGCCGGCGGAACCGCCGCCACGCCTCGCGCGTCGGCGAGACATGCGGCGCCAGCGCGGGCGCCGGGGCCACCGGCGCCGCGTCAGCGGTAAGTGATGCGGGGGTCGAGGAGGCCATACAACAGGTCTGCTATCAGGTTGAAGATGATGACGAGGGCGGCGAACACGAAGGTGACACCCATCACGACAGGCGTATCGTTGGTCAGGATCGACGAGATCAGCAGCGAACCGATCCCCGGCACGCGGAAAATCTGCTCGGTGACGATGGCGCCGCCGAAGATGATCGGCAGTTGCAGCGCCACGATCGTCACCACCGGGATCAGCGCGTTGCGCACCACATGGCGGATCAGCACGCGGCGCTCGCCGATGCCCTTGGAGCGCGCCGTCGTCACATAATCGAGCCGGATCACATCCAGCACGGAAGACCGCACATACCGCACCAAAGATGCGCCCTGGAACAGCCCGAGCACGCAGATCGGCATGATGGTCTGCTTGAACTCCGCCCACCACCAGGCCAGCCCGGTCTGGCTCAGGTTGCTCTGGAACACGAACGGCAGCCAGTCGAGCGAGATGCTGAACAGCAGGATCGCCAGCAGCCCGGTGAAGAAGGTCGGCAGCGAAAAGCCGATGAAGGCGAAAGTGTTCGCCACCTGATCGAACAGCGAATACGGCCTGGCGGCGGCCAGAATCCCGATCGGGATGGCCACCAGCACGGCCAGCAACTGCGCCGAACCGAGCACCGCCAGCGTCACCACCAGCCGCATGGCCGGCACGTTCGGGTTGGTCATCAACTCGCCAAACGGATCGCCCGGCGCCAGCGCCAGCACCGTGAACAGCACCACGCTGATGCCGAGCAAGCTCGGGATAGCCAATAGCAGGCGCCGCACGACATAGCTCAGAGACATGGATCATTCCCAAACTGCATCCCCTCCGCCAGACCCGATGACCGGCCCCGACGGAGGCGGATGCGATGGCGCTGTTCGATCAGATCCGATGCCACTCCCTCACATTGGCAATATCACTGTCCCAGCCGCTGACATTGACCGACAGCGTGTTGGCCACCGCGAACACGCCGAAGCGGAACAGTTCCGGGATGATCGCGATATCCTGAACCGGAATGTCGTTCATCCTGATCAGCAGCGCGATCCGCTTGATCGGATCGATCTCCCTGGAAGCGGCCTCCCAGACCTCATCATACTCCTTGTTCGACCAGCGGGTGATGTTGCGTCCCTGCCATTTGTTGGATTTCTGCGCAATTTCGGCTGTCAGATACGACCGCATCCATTGCTGCGGGTCCGGCCGCGTGGCGCCCGTGGTATACATCTGCAGATCGGCGTAGAAATGCGGATAGGTATCCGGGTTCGCCACATCCGACGAGAAGAACACCGACGCCACCACCGACTTGATGTCGATATGGATGCCGGCCTTGCCGCAGGCCTGCTTGACGATCGCCTGGTTTTTCTGCCGCAGCCCATTGATCGAGGTCTGGAAGACGTAGCTCAGCTTCACCCCGTCCTTCTCGCGAATGCCATCGGCGCCCGGCTTCCAGCCCTCCTTGTCCAGAATCGCCTTGGCCTTGTCGATATTGAACTCGAAATGGTTGTTCTTCGACACGTCGCGCGGCGGCCCGTTCACGTAATTCGCCGTCGCCTCCGCGGTGCGGCCATAGATGTATTTCTGCACCCCGGCCCGGTCGATCAGCAGCGCCAGCGCTTCGCGCACCGGCTTGTACTGCAGCGACGGATGCTTGGTCTTGATGCTCGCGCGCTCGCCGTCGACCTCCTTGTTCGGGTCGGTACTGTTGAGCTGGATATGCTCGATGTTGGAGCCTTTGGAGAGGTGGATCTTGCCCTTCCCGGCCGCCTCCATCTTGGTCAGCACGGTGTCCTCGACCTGCAGGTTCCAGGCGAAATCGAATTGCCCGGTCTGCAGCACCGCCCGCGCCGCCGAGGTCGCGTCGCCGCCGCCCTTCATCTGGATCGAGTCGAAATGCGGCTGGTCGGCGACATGATAATCGGTGTTGATGGTGCCCGCCACCAGATCGCCCGGCCGGAATTCGGTGAACTTGAACGGCCCGGTGCCGATCGGCGTCAGATTGGCCGGCGCGTCACGCGATTTGCTGCCGGCGAAGTCCTTGAACACGTGCTTGGGGATGATCATCCCGTTCACGCCGACGAACGCATCGGCCCAGAACGGCGTCGGCTTCGGGAACGTCACCTTCACCGTATGGTCATCAACCTTGCTGACCACCACATCGATATAGCTGCCCGAGGTCACCGCGGCGGTGTCGGGGTTCTTGCAGTATTCCCAGTTGAACACCAGGTCGTCGGCGGTCAGCGGCTGCCCGTCGTGGAACTTGACGCCCTTCTTGATCTTCCAGGTGACCGAGGTGCCGTCCTTGGCCAGCCCGCCGTTTTCCAGCGACGGAATCTCCTCCGCCAGCACCGCGATCAGCTCGCCATCGGCGCTCCAGTTGGCCAGCGGCTCGTAGAAGATGCGCGAGCCGTCCTGGTCCTTGGTGCCGGTGGCGAAATGCGGGTTCAGCAGCGTCGGCGCCTGCCACCACAGCACCTTCAACTCGCCGCTGCCGCCGCGCTTGCCGGCGGCCTGCGCCCGCGGCGCCGCGGCGATCGACACGCCGCCAATCGCCAATACCTGGGCTGCCATCGGCACACTGAAGCCCACCGCGGCCATCCGCCCGAAGAAGGCGCGTCGCGACAGCCGGCCCTGCTTCACGCGGCCAATCATCGTCCTGAGTTCGCGCTCGTCCATTTGTACCCCCTGAGAGTCATTATCGGCGGCGCCCTCGTTCGCGTGGGGCGCCGTCTCGCCTAGTTGACGCCCAGAGCCAAACAGGAACCTGCCCGCGCGTCAACGTTCATCTGCACTGCATCCGGTCTTTTTGGATCAAGCGGATAACGCCGCCGGCACGATAATCACGGCCGGCGAGCAATCCGGGATCGCAGCAGCATGCGCGGTCTGCACCGCGCGGAGCAGAGTCGGGAGTCAGCAGTGCTAGTTTGGTGCGTTGCCGAAAATCCGCTGCAACACCGTGTCGCCGACCCGTATATCCAGCCGTTCGGCGGTGCCGGCCGCCAGTTCCAGCGTCGCGCGCACCGGGCCGCGGCTGTCGATGATCGCGAGACTCTGCGGCACGGTATGCTCGGCGATGCTGTGGATCGTGCCGTCGGCGTTGATGAACAGCATGTCGAGCGAGGCCAGCGTGTTGCGCATCCACATCCGCGATTCCTGCGGCTTGCCCCAGTCGAACAGCATGCCGCCATCGGCCGGCACCTGCGGCCGGTTCATCAGCCCGATTTCCTGCTGCGCCGCGGTCACCGCCATCTCGACATGAAACACGTGGCGTGTGTCGGCCGCGCCGCCCGTGCCATG
>DATJEA010000406.1:0-3022 GCA_035497095.1 Acetobacteraceae bacterium
GCCGACATGCGGGCGCGCACGCCGTCATCGTCGATCAGCGCGATGCGGGCGCCGCGCACGCCGACCCAGGTGTCGGTGGCCTGCACCAACTGTCCGCCGGGGGCGTTGGCGCTGCCGGGGTGCGCCTTGTGGGCGAATTCAACCGGGTCGCGCACGTCCAGCACATATAGCGTGCGGCTGCCGTCGGCGGCGAAGCGTTCCAGCTCGGCGACCGGGATCACCCGCACGCCGGTGCGCTCGGCGAACGCCTGGGCGCGGGACAGTGCGAGCTCGGCGGTGTTCGGCCGGCCAACCTGGAAGCGCTCGTCGCGGCCACGGTCGCAGACCAGGCCGGCGAGTTCCCAGCCCATGGTGCCGTTGCGCAGCGCCACCACCTTGTTCGGCACCCCGGCCTGGCGCAGGCTCTCGGCGCCCATGATCGAGCGGGTGCGGCCGGCGCAGTTGACCACGATCAGCGTCTCGGGGTTCGGCACCAGATCGGCGATGCGATAGGCCAGTTCGCCGCCCGGCACGCTGATCCCGCGCGGGATCGACATGCGGCGGTATTCGGCCAGCGTCCGGCTGTCCAGCACCACCATGTCGCGGCCGTCATCCAGCCACTGCTTCAGCACCGGGGCGTCGACGCTCTCGGTGTTGAAATGATGCTCGACCCACTCGCCGAACGCCTTGGAGGGCACATTGACGCCGCTGAACAGCACGTAGCCGGCCGCCTCCCACGCCTTGGTGCCGCCGGTCAGCACCGAGACATCGGTGCAGCCGATCGATTCCAGGTAGCCGGCAAGTTGCTCGGCCACGCCGCGCCCGTCATCGACGCAGACGATGCGGGTCGCGCGGCAGGGCAGCAGCGCCCGCGCCCGCATCTCGCGGTACGAGAACGGGCACGGCACCGCCCAGAACAGGTGCGAGGCGCCGAATTCGCCCTCCTCGCGGGCATCGAGGATGGCCAGTTCGGCGCCGTCGCCGATCCAGCCGTGCAGCGTCGCAGCGTCGATCTGTTTCATCATCCGTCCCGCTTCCCGCTCAGTCCCTGGGCGCCACGGCGGGGGCCATGAAATTCCGGTTGTAGAGCTTGATCTCGCCGTTATCGAAGCCGCGGCGGTTATCGAGCACTTCGAGCGCCAGCCCATACATGTGCAGATGCCGCGTCGGCACCTGGCCGGTGGTATGGATCGAGTGGATATCGTCCGGCATCAGCGCGATGCCGCGGCCGGGTTCGACCATGATCTCGTGATCGACCACGATATCGGCGCGATCGGGGCGGGAATGGTCGTCGGTGCGACGATAGACCTTGTTCAGTTCCTGGCCATCGACCGCGACCACCACCGCCCAGGTGGTGTGGTCATGCGCCTTGGTCTCGTTGCCGGGATTGAGTGCGTTCATGTAGAGCGCGAAGCGGTTGTCGGCATCTTCCTGCAACAGATAGCGATTGGCGCCCTTCCGGCCACCCTCCGGCGGCGGGAAGGTGGTGGACGGAAACAGATGCTGCTGCGCCGCGAGCGCCAGCAACTCGGCCTTGATCGCGTCCAGCGCCGGCCGGGTGACGCCCTGCGCCTGCTCGATGGCGCGGATGCGATCGACGGTGGCGGCCACGGCGGCAGCACGGGCGGTCTTGATGTCGGGCGCGTTCATGACGGTTCTCCCCCTGTCAGCGCCTGAGCATAGCGCCGCCCCCCCTTGGCAGCAACGCCGCCGGCGCGCACATGAATGCCATGGACCCGATGCATGTATTCGACCGCGCCGCCGTGCGCCGCCATCGCGACCGGGCGGCGGCGACGGTGGACAGCGTCGCCGATCTGCTGGGCGAGTGCGCCGACCGGCTGTTGGACCGGCTGGACGACACCTCGCACCGCTTCAGCCGCGCGCTGGACGTGGGCGGGCGCGGCATCGTCGCACCGCTGCTGCGGGCGCGCGGCATCGCCACCGTGGCGTGCGACCTGTCGGCGGCGATGGCGGCCCGCTCCGGCGGCGCTTGCCTGGCCGCCGACGAGGAGCGGCTGCCGTTCGCGCCGGCCAGCTTCGACCTGGTGGTGGCCAGCCTGTCGCTGCACTGGGTGAACGACCTGCCGGGGGCGCTGATCCAGCTCCGCCGCGCGCTGTCGCCCGATGGCCTGCTGCTGGCCAGCCTGCCGGCGCTGGGCACGCTCGGCGAGTTGCGCACCGCGCTGACCGTGGCGGAATCAGGGCTAGCCGGCGGCGCCGCGCCGCGCGTCTCGCCATTCCCCGACCTGCGCGACTGCGCCACGCTGCTGCAACGCGCCGGCTTCGCGCTGCCGGTGGTCGACGCCGAGGACATCACCCTGCTCTACGCCGATCCGCTGGCGCTGCTGCGCGACCTGCGCGCCGCCGGCGAGGGCAACGCCGTGGCCGAGCGCGACCGCCGCACGCCGCCACGCGCGCTGTTCGCACAGGCACTGGCCGGGCTGCCGCAACAGGACGGCCGCAGCCGCGCCACGCTGCGGCTGGCGATGATGACCGGCTGGGCACCGGCGCCGTCGCAGCGGAAACCGCTGCCGCGGGGGAGCGGGCGGGTTTCGCTGACCGAGGTGTTCAAGGAAGGCAACGAATAGCCGGTCTACGTGATCGGAACTGATGTGCCCGATTGCGCGATCCGGTGGACATGATGCGCCCCTCGGCCGGTGAGCTTGTTCTTCTGGCCGATCCTGCTGATCTCTCGCGGAGTTCACCGATCCGCGCACCATATCTCTATGCGGGCGGATATGATCTTGTTGGCGGCCACCACCTTTGCATAGACGAGAATAATGGCGGAGGGAGAGTCCGCCGCTCAATAGCCAACATCAATCTGTTATGGAGCGATCGGCAAATTCTCCCCTAATCCGTCCCCTATAAATGTCGCGGATTGGAGCGAACAGGAGCGGGCAATCTTGGCCGCGATCTGATCGAAGAGGCTCGGGTTTCCCTTATCCTCCACGGTCATAAGGAACAGCGCCTTGCCGCCGCTCTTTTCCTCCCAGAGGTCGCCAACGTTGCACTTTTCCTTGCTGTCGTCATTCGTCGCGTAAAC
>DATJEA010000407.1:0-4006 GCA_035497095.1 Acetobacteraceae bacterium
CTGGCGGGCAGCGGCTGGAACCCGGAGCAGGAGTTGCTCAACGCCGCCAACGCCGTGGTGGCGTTCACGGTGAGCGATACCGGCATCGGCATCCCGCAACAGGCGCTGGGCCGGCTGTTCAAGGAATTCACCCAGGTGGACAACTCGATCTCGCGCCGGTTCGGCGGCAGCGGGCTGGGGCTGGCGATCAGCCGGCGGCTGATCGAGCGGATGGGCGGCAGCATCGGGGTGGAGAGCACCGAGGGCAAGGGCAGCACGTTCAGTTTCAACATTCTGCTGCGCCTCCCCGACCCCGGCACGGCGCTGCCGATCACCACCGCGCTGCGGCCGATCGTGCCGCCGCCGATCGCCGCCAGCCCCCCTCCCCGCGCGCCGGCAGCCCGGGCGGCGACGCGGCCGGCGGCACGGCCAGCCGGGGCAGCGGTGGCGCCGGCGGCGGCGTGCCGCACCGTGCTGGTCGCCGAGGACAACGCCACCAACCGGCTGGTGGTGACCCGCATGCTGGAGCGGCTCGGCTACAAGGTGGAGGCGGTGGAGAACGGCCATGAGGCGGTGGCGGCGGTGCGCCAGGGCGGCCATGACGCGGTGCTGATGGACGTGATGATGCCGGAGATGGACGGCCTCGCCGCCACTCAGGCGATCCGCGCGCTGGGCGGCGACGCGGCGACGCTGCCGATCATCGGGCTGTCGGCCAATGCCATGCAGGACAGCCAGGCGCGCTGCCTGGCCGCCGGGATGACGCAGTTCGAGGCCAAGCCGATCAGCGCCGGCCGGCTGGCCGAGGTGCTGGCGGGGGCGCTGGGCGACGGCGCGGCGGCGGCGGAAACTGCCGCCGCGGCGCCGAACGGCCAGCGGCATTTCGATCCGGCGGTGCTGGACCAGCTGGTGCGCGACATCGCGGTTGGGCCGACGCTGGACGTGGTCAACCATTTCATCGCGATGATGCCGATCCAGCTTGCCCGCATGGCCGATCTCGCCGCCGGCGAACCCGCGGCCCTGGCCCCGGCGGCAAGCCGGCTGGCGCGGGCGGCGCGCGGGGTGGGGCTGGCGCGGCTCGCCCAGGCCGCCGCCGAACTGGCCGCCAGCCCGGCGCCTCACGGTATCGAGGCAAGGCTGCGGGACATGCAGGCGATGCTGCGGACCGGCATCGACGAGTTGCGGGCGTGGCGGCCGACAGCGTAGAGCATTTTCCGCGCTGCACGTTGATGCCCAGGGAGGCAAGGAAGGCCTTCTTTTTGTGAACAAAAAGAAGCAAAAAAACTTCATGCTGGCGCTTCGCGCCCTGAGGTTTGAAGGCTCTGCCCTCTCCGCCCGATCGGCGTTGCCAGGCGGATGAAGTTTTGCGCGCTTTTTTCAAAAAGGCGCCGCTTGCTTGCTGATCCCTGATTGCTCCAGGCGCGACGGCGTGCCGGGGGCTTGCGCGGTTCCATACCGATTGGTACACCATATGCCGATCGGTATATTCATGCAGGAGAGTCGCCATGGCCACCATCGCCCCACCGTTCACGCTGGAGACTGCCACCGCCAAGGTTCGGGCGGCGGAAGATGGCTGGAACAACCGCAATCCGGAGAAGGTCTGTCTGGTCTATACCGAGGACAGCGTGTGGCGGAATCGCGCCGAATTCATCACCGGGCGCGGCGAGATCCTGGCTTTCCTGAAGCGCAAATGGGCCAAGGAGCTGGAGTACCGGCTGATCAAGGAGGTCTGGGCGTTCGGCGAGCATGTGATCGCGGTGCGGTTCGCCTATGAGTGGCACGACGATTCCGGCAACTGGTTCCGCTCCTACGGCAACGAGAACTGGGATTTCAACGCCGCCGGCCTGGTGCAGCGGCGGTTCGCCTCGATCAATGACGTGCCGATCAAGGACAGCGAGCGGAAATACCACTGGCCGCTGGGCCGGCGGCCGGATGACCATCCCGGCCTTTCCGAACTCGGATTGTAAGCCGCATCGGAGCCACCGGCCCGGCATGGCACGCACGGTGTTCGAGAAGGCGGATGCGGTTGCCCTGGTCGCCGAGGTGTTCCGCGAACTCGGCTACGAGGGCGCCACGCTGAGCCGGATCACCGAGCGCACCGGGCTGGGCAAGGGCAGCCTGTATCACTTCTTTCCCGGCGGCAAGGAGGCGATGGCGGCCGAGGTGCTGGCGCATGTCGATGGCTGGTTCGCGGCGAATGTGTTCCGGCCGCTGGAGCAGGATGAACCGAGGCTGGCGATTGCCTGGATGTGGAACACGATCGACGAATATTTCCGCTCCGGGCGGAGCATCTGCCTGGTCGGGACGTTCTCGCTCGACGCCACCAGGGATCGCTTCGCGGGCGCGATCCGGGGCTATTTCACGCGCTGGATCGCGGCGTTGCAGCAGGCGCTGATCCGCGCCGGCACCGAGGCGGAGGCCGCCGGACGGCAGGCGGAGGCGGTCGTGATCCAGCTCCAGGGCGCGCTGGTGCTGTCCCGCGCGCTGCACGATGAGACGGTGTTCGCCCGCACGCTGCGCCGGCTCGCCGCCGAATTGCCGCGGTAGCATCGATTCTTTACCAAGATCCAAAAAACTCGCGCGGGCGACCCCAGGCAAGAAAGATTCACCACAGAGACACAGAGGCACGGAGAAGTAAGCAAAGGGGCGGCGTTCTCCGCTTTCTTCTCCGTGTCTCTGTGTCTCTGTGGTGAATTTTCTTTAGCGCAGGTCAGGCCGCGCCGCTGGCGACAGAGTTTCTGGCTATCACCTTAACGCGGTCAACAAGGAATACTCACTCCCTTGCTTAAACCGGCGGCATTCGCCACATCGCCGCCTCGTAGCCGGGCGCATAGACGTTGTTGGTGGTGGCCGCGTTGCGGTTGGTCATGCTGCGGGCGAACATCGGGTGGCGCATGCTGCGGACCTCGTGCTCGATGGTGGCGAGCACTTTGTCGCTGTTGAGGTCGACGATGTCCTGGAAGCGGTACTGGCTCTGGCTGCTCTCCTCGGTGACCAGGCCGCGTTGCAGCAGGCGGGCGTGCACGCCGGAGAAGTCGGCGATGGCGATCTGGATGTGGTGGCCGTCGAATGGCGGCAGCGGGGCGTCGGTTTCGCGGAAGATCAGCGCCTCGGCCAGGCCGATCGGCACGCGGGCGAAGGCGCCGCGAGCGTCGCGGCCGGCTTCGGCGGGGTTGGCCAGCAGTTCGCGGTAGAAGCGGGCGATGCCCTCGGTGGTGCCGGGCGCGACGTCGACTTCGACATACGGCATGCCGAGCAGCATGCGGCCGAAGCGAGCTGCGTCGGGCGCGTGCAGGCGCAGGCGGTTGCCCCAGGGACAGGTGGCCTCGATGGCATTGCCGGCGCGTCGCCAGGCGAACTTGGTGCCGGCGAGGCGGGGGGCGACGGCTTTGAGGCGGTCGGCCAGCGCGTCGAGATCAGGCACCACCAGACCGGTGGTGCCGCGCAGCACCTGCGGCTTGCCCATCGGCAGGTGGAACTGGCAGGTGCCGGCGTTCACCCACATATTGTCGACGCCGACCATCAGATAGGGGTCGCGGGTGAGGCCGAGGCCCATGATGTAGAACAGCGTGGCGAGCCGCTGGTCGTCGACCCGGACGTTGACGTGGCCGAATTCGACGATGTTGCCGACATCCTCGGTGGTGCGGTCGTAGACTTGTGTGGCGGGGACTTGTTTGGCAGGCTGGGCGTCGTTCATGGCGGGTCCCTCTCAGCTTCCGGTCCAGACGGGGGGGCGTTTTTGCAGGAAGGCGTCGATACCCTCGCCGGCGTCGCGCGCCAGCATGTTGCGGGTCATGACGTCCGAGGCGTAGCGGTAGGCTTCGTCGAGCGGCATCTCGGCCTGACGGTAGAAGGCTTCCTTGCCGATCGCCAGGGTCAGCGGGCTTTTGGCCGCGATGGTCTCGGCGAGCTCGGTGGTGGCGGCGTCGAGGGCTGCTTGCGGCACCACGCGATTGACCAGGCCGATCTCGCGGGCGCGGGCGGCCGGGATCGGCTCGCCCGTCAGCAGCATTTCCATGGCGTGCTTGCG
>DATJEA010000408.1:0-1880 GCA_035497095.1 Acetobacteraceae bacterium
GCGAACCGCGCACGGGAGGCAGGGCTTCGCAGACCTTGCTCATGCGCCCTCCAGCTTTTTCTGGAGGTTCGCCATCCAGCCAGTGATGGAACCGGCGCCGGTGCCGACCACGGCGGCGCCGGGCTTGAGATACGGCTTCACTGTGGCGGCGAGATCATCCTCGCCCTCGATGGTCAGCACGTTGCGATGGCCATGGGCACGCAGCGCCTCGGCATAGGTGTCGCGGTTGATGCCGTCGATCGGCGCCTCGCCCGCGGCATAGACCGGGGCGATCACCGCCACATCGGCGTCGTTGAGGCAGGTGGCGAACTGCTCGAAGGTGTCGCGCAGGCGGGTATAGCGGTGCGGCTGCACCACCGCCACCACCGGCCCGGCATAAGCCTGACGCGCCGCCTTGATGGCGGCGGCGATCTTGAAGGGATTGTGGGCATAGTCGTCGATGATGGCGGCGCCGTTCCATTCGCCCACCTTGGTGAAGCGGCGGCCCACGCCCTTGAACCCGGCCAGGCCGCGCGCGATCACCGCATCGGGCACGCCCAACTGGCGGGCCACCACGATGGCGGCAGTGGCGTTCTGGACATTATGCTCGCCCGGCATCGGCAGCGACAGGCCGGCCAGCCGTTCCTCGGTGCCGCTGCGGCGGTCGGTGAAGACGATGTCGAAATGCGAGGCCCCCGCCTCGAAGGAGACGTTCACCGCCCGGGCATCGGCCTGCGGGCTGAAGCCATAGGTGATCATGCGCCGGTCGGTGATGCGGCCGACCATCGCCTGCACCTCGGGATGGTCGATGCAGAGCACGGCGAAGCCGTAGAACGGCACATTCTCGACGAAGCGCTGGAAGGCGTCGCGCATGGCCTCGAAGGTGCCGTAGTAATCGAGATGGTCGGGGTCTTCGTTGGTGACCACGGCGACGGTGGCGGGCAGGCGCAGGAAGGTGCCGTCGCTCTCATCGGCCTCCACAACCACCCATTCGCCCCCGCCCAGCCGCGCATTGGTGCCATAGGCATTGATGATGCCGCCATTGACCACGGTGGGATCCATGCCGCCCGCATCCAGCAAGGCCGCCACCAGCGTCGTGGTGGTGGTCTTGCCGTTGGTGCCGGCGATGGCGATGCAGGAGCGCAGGCGCATGATCTCGGCCAGCATCTCGGCCCGGCGCACCAGCGGCAGGGCGAGGCGGCGGGCCTCGTCGAACTCGATGTTGCCGGGTTTGACCGCCGAGGAATAGACCACGGCATGGGCGCCGTTCAGGTTCTGAGGCTTGTGGCCCACCGCCACCGGAATGCCCATGGCGCGCAGGCGCCGGACATTGGCGTTGTCGGCCGTGTCGCTGCCCTGCACCTTGTAGCCGAGATTGTGCATGATCTCGGCGATGCCGCTCATGCCGATGCCGCCGATGCCGATGAAATGGATGGCGCCGATATCGAGCGGAACGCGGGTGGTGATGGGGGACGCCATTACGCCGCTCTCCTCTTCTTGTCGGAAGACCGGGCGAGTTGTTCGACCATGTCGGCCAGATTGTCCGCGGCATGCGGAATGGCGAGCTTGTGGGCTGCTTCGGCCTTGGCCGCAAGCGCCGACGGGTCGCGCAAAAGCGTCTGCAGCGTCTGGGCCAGGCTGCCGGCGTCGAGCGTCTTCTGCGTCAGCAGCCAGCCCGCGCCCGCCCGCGACAGAAAAGCGGCATTGTCGGTCTGGTGGTCGTCCATGGCGCCCGGCAACGGCACCAGGATGGCGGGGCGGCCGATGGCCATCAGTTCCGCCACCGTGCCGGCGCCGGAACGGGCGATCACCAGATGCGCCTCGGCCAGGCGGCGCGGCAGGTCGGCGAAGAATGGCCGCAGCTCGGCGCGGATCTCGGCATTGGCATAGACGGTTTTCAC
>DATJEA010000409.1:0-6312 GCA_035497095.1 Acetobacteraceae bacterium
TGGAATTTCACGCCCTGGCGCAGCTTGAATTCCAGCGTGGTGGGGTCGGTGTATTTCCACGACGTGGCCAGCAGCGGCTTGATGGCGAAGGTATCCGGATCGCGATAGACCAGCCCATCCCAGACCTGCGTCGACAGCACCATGCCGGCGCGCTGCTGGTTGAAATACGGAATGATGTTGGGCAGGCTTTCGTTCCAGGTGACACGCAGCGTGTCGGCCGATTTTTGCGCCTGTGCGGGTTGCGCGGTGAGCCCGGCCGCGAGCAGCAGCGCCCCGAGTCCGAGCCCTCGCATCAGATGTGTTCTACGCATAGCTGTTCCCCCTGAAATGGTCACGGAGACAGTATATGCCTGCACATCTGGCGGCAAGCACGCAAAGCCCGGCCCGAGGCTGGGGACGCGCCCGGTCCGGTTGAAGCCGGGCCGGGCGCGCCGCGATCAGCCGGGCTTGGCGGCCGGCTTGGCGGGAGTGTGGCGGCGGGCCACCTTATGGTGTTTGGCCGGCTTGTGCGGCACGGCCTTGGCGACCTTGTGCGGCCGCTTGCGCTTGGTGGCGGCCTCGGCCGCGGCGACGGGCAGCATCAGGCCGAGCGTGGAGAGGAGGGTTCTGCGCGAGACTGTCACGGTGTGGCTCCGAGCCAACGGGGTTGCGGCAGGCGGTGACTGCTCCCGCGGCGCCTCGCTGCGGTGAACTGAGATTCGAGGCGAATTATGGCGAGCAGATCACTGAAAACGCATATGAACCAGCCGGCGCCGAATGGCAATATATTTTCGCGGCAGCGGCTATAGCAGGCCGAGGGCGCGCAACTCGCGCAACATCTGCGGCGGCAGCGCGTCGATGCCGAGGGCGGCGCCGGCGGCGCTGAGGTCGGGCGGCGCGTCGGCGGCGGCGAGGTAGCGCCAGCCCTGGAACGGCTTGGTGCGGCGGCCGACCAGCGGCACCAGTTGCGGATCGAGCAGCAGTGCCGCGCAGCGCGAGCCGTCATCGCGGTGGTCTTCGACGATGTCGGTGATGCGCTGGCGGGCGCTGAGCACGCCGGCGATGATCCAGTACAGCGAGCCGCCATCGAGAATTTCCGCGGCACGCCGGGGGAAGTTGCGGGTGCGGTGGCGCAGCCCCTGGCCGGCGGCGAGGCGGGCGGCCTGCGACGCGGCGAGCTGGGGGAGGTCGGTGACGCCGACGCAGAGCTTGATCAGGTGCAGCACGGGGCGGACATGGACGACGCGCCGCCGGCAGGCAAGACCCCGCCGCTATGCGCGCCGCGCGATGACGCGGCGGAACAGCGCGAGCTGGCCGGCGCTGGTCTCCTCCCAGCCGAACGGCTCGGCATAGGCGCGGGTGGCGGCGCGCGCCGGCGGGGCGGCGAGCAGGTCGCGCACCGCGGCGGCGATGCCATCGGCGGTGTTTTCGGCGACGATCAGGCCGGCGGCGCGGCTTTGCACCACCTCGGGGTTGCCGGCGATGTTGCTGGCGACCACCGGGGTGCCGCAGGCCATCGATTCGAGCAGCACATTGGCCCAGCCCTCACGCGAGGAGGCCAGCACCATGGCGTCGGCGGCGCTGTAATAGGCCGGCAGGTCACCATGCGGCACCGGGCCGAGCAGCCGGACCCGGCCGGCGAGGCCGCGTTCGGCGACCAGCGCATGCAGGCTGGCCTGTTCCGGCCCCTCGCCGGCGATCAGCAGCGTGCAGTCGGGCAATCCGGCCAGGGCGGCGATGGTGAGGTGGTGGCGCTTGCGCGGGATCAGGCCGCCGACCGAGATCAGCGTCGGGCCGGTGAGGCCGAGCCGGGCGCGGGTGGCGGCGCGTTCGGTTTCACGGAACAGGTCGGTTTCCACGCCGTTGCGCAGCACCGTCACCTTGTCGGGCGGGGCGCCGAGGCCGATCAGGGCATCCTTCAGCCCGGCGCTGACCGAGATCAGCGCGTCGGCGCCGGCGATGGCGCGACGGATATAGCCGCGCGGGATGGCATAATCCGGCAATTCGGTGACATCCGAGCCGCGGGCGGTGAGCACCACCGGCTTGCCGAAGCGGCGCCCGAGCCAGACCGCGGCAACGCCGTCCGGGTAGAGGTAGTGCGCGTCGATGGCGTCGAACTCCAGGCCCTCGGCGATCAGCCGGGCCAGCGCGGCGTAGGCGGCGCGGTAGAGCAGCAGCGGCGCCGCCGACATGCCGACACGCGGCAGCACCGCAAAGCGCGGGTGATGCACCAGCAGGCCGTTACGGGTCTCGCGGCGTGGCACCGCGGCGAACCGGCTCCAGGCGCCGGCGCGCGCGGCGAGGCTTGGCGGCAGGCGCGGGAACCACGGCACCGGCGCCAGCACCGTGCTGGAGGCCTGTCCGGTGGCGACCAGATGGCGCAGGCGGTTTTCCACGAACACGCCGAAATTCGGCCGCGTGCTGTCCGGGAACAGCGTGCTGAAGGTCAGCAGCCGCAGCCGCTCATCCGCCATCAGTCACCCGCCATCCGATGGGGTCAGCCGCCGCTGGTCAGTGAGTCCAGCACCCGCTTGGCTTCGGGCTTGTCGTCGAACTGCTGCGGGCCGAGCACGATCGGGCGCAGCACGGAGATCGCTTCGTCCTTCTGGCCGGTCTGCTTCAGCGCGACGCCGAGATGGTACTGGATCGCCATGTTGTTGGGCAATGCACGGGCCGCCTCGCGCAGCAGCGGCAGTGCGGTCTTGGCCTCGCCCTCGGCGGTGAGCACCCAGCCCAGCGTGTCGGAGACCTGCGGCGAGGGGGCGAGCAGATAGGCCTTCTGCGCCATGACGCGGGCCCGCTTGTCGCCGGCCTCCTGGTAGAGCCAGGCAAGGTTGTTCAGCGCGATGACGTTGTTCGGCTGCTTGCTGAGCACCAGTTCCAGCCGTTTGATCGCCTCGGCGTTCTGCCGGGCGCCGATTTCGCTGGTGGCCAGCAGCAACTGCACCTGCATGTCGTCCGGATGCGCGGCGATCCAGTCGGTCAGCACCTTGAGCGCCGCCTCGGGGTGATCGGCGGCGGTCAGCGCCGAGGACTGGCGCACCACCAGCGACACATCGGGGGTCTGTTTCAATTCGTCGCCATAGGCGCGGGCCGCGTCGTCGTAGCGTTTCGCGGCCATGTAGACGTCGCCGCGCAGGCCGAGGATGCCCGGCGAGTTGGCGCGGTTCTTGGCGAGTTCGTCGACCAGCTTCAGCGCGGCGTCGGTGCCGCCGTCCTTCAACTCCACGCCGATCAGGCCCTGCAGCAGCGAGCGGTTGCCGGGCATCACGGTCAGGCCGTCGCGCAGCACCTGGCGCGCCTCGGGCGCCTTGTTGGCGTTGACCAGCAGATCGGCCAGCGCGCGGCGGGCCTGGATGCTGCGCGGTTCGATCGCCAGCGCCTTGCGCAGGCTGCCTTCGGCATCATTGACCAGGCCGGCGGCGGATTGCGCGCGGATCAGCGCGGACAACAGCAGCGGCGAGGGCAATTGGCCCTTTTGCGCCTTGTCCAGCAGTTCCAGCGCCTTTTTCGGCTCGCGGTCGCGGATATACAGGTCGGACAGCGCGACGGTGAGATTGTTGTTGGCCGGCGCCGCGGCGCGAGCGGCCTGCACCACGGTGATCGCCTTGTTCAGCCGGCCATCGGCGATCAGGATCGACAGCAGGCCGGACAGCGCCTGCTCATTGGCCGGGTTCTGCTTCAACACCTCGTTCAGCGCCTGCTCGGCCTCGGCCGGCTGGTTTTGCAGCACCGCGACCTTGGCGAGATTGAGCCGGGCCGGGATGGAGTTCGGCCGCTCCTTCAGCACCTCTTCCAGCGCGGCGCGGGCGCCGGCGAAGTCCAACTGCGCCATGCGCACCAGGCCGGTGAGGATGCCGAAGGCCTCGGCACCGGTCTTGTTCTTGTCCAGCTTCCGCAACGCGGCGTCGGCGCGATCGACCTCGCCGGCGGCCAGCGAGGCGACCACCAGTGCCTCGCCGGCGGCCTTGGCGCCGGGCTTCAGTTGCAGCGAATGTTCGAGGTCGCGGGCGGCGCCGCCGGCATCGCCGGTGCCCAGCCGGGCGGAGGCGAGGCGGGTGAGGATGCCGGCATCGTTCGGCGCCAGTTCGGCGGCGCGCTCGAAGGCCTGCAACGCCTGCGCCTGTTTGCCGCCCTGCGCATAGGAGCGGCCGAGCAGGTCCAGCGTTTCGGCATCGGCCTGGCCGGCGGCGACCGCCTTGTTCAGCGTCTGCTCGGCGTCGAGCGGCCGCTGCATCGCGAGGTCGATGCGGGCGAGCAGCTTGACGCCGTCGAGATCGAGCGGGTTGTTCGCGACATATTTGCTGGCGGCGGCGGCAGCCTGTTCGGCCTGGCCGAGATTGAACTTCACCACCGCCTGGAAATAATAGCCGCGCGGGAAGCGGGGCAGCAGCGACTGGATGCGGGTCAGCGCCTGGTCGGCGCTGGTGAAATCCTTGGCGCGGGCGGCCAGCACGGCTTGCAGGTAGATTCCGCCGGCGCTGCGCGGCTCCAGCTTCAACGCGGCGTCGACGTCGGTCTTGGCCTTGGCGTCCTCGTTGTCGGCGATCAGGATATTGGCGCGCTCGAGGCGGGCGGCGATCATGTTGGGGGTGGTCTCGAGCACCGTGTTCAAGGCCTGCAACGCCTCGGGGCGCTTGCCGCTGAGGTTGAGCAACTGGCCTTTCAGCAGCAGCGCATCCGGCGATCTGGCGTTCAGCGTCAGCGCGCGATCCACCTTGGTCTCGGCGGCGGCGTAATTGTGCTTGCCGATCAGCAGCCGGGCGGAGGCCAGCAGCGGGTCGATCGATTGCGGCGCCAGCTTCTCCGCCTGCTCGAAGCTGGCGGCGGCGGCGTCATCCTGCTTCAGTTGCGCTTCGGCCTGGCCGCGCAGCACCAGGATCGCCGGCAGGGTGTCCGGCGGCAGCGATTTGACCGGGAAATCCTTCAGCAGCTCGGCGAACTTGCCCTGCGCCATGTACGACTGCGCCAGCAGCGGCAGCACGGCGCGCGGATCGAAGCCGTTGTCGCGGGCCTGCGAGAGTTCGCGCTCGGCCGCGACCGGGTCGCCGGTGCGCATCTGCAGCAGGCCGAGGCGGAAATGCGCCTCGGCATTGGAGGGATCGTCGCGGACCACGTTGCGCAGTTCGATCTGGGCTGCCTTCAGGTCGCCCTTGGCCATCAGCTCGCGCGCCGCGGCGAAGCGGTCGAAATGATGGAAATACTTCCACCACACGCCGGCCGCGCCGCCGCCGAGGAACAGGGCAATGATCACGATGGCGATCAGCTTTTTCATCAGGTCACGGTCCGTATGCTCGAATGCGATGTCGCGCGGGCGGAGAGGGAGGCCGGGAGGTCAGCCGGGATGGCCCGGTTCGGCTGGCGGCTCGGCGTCCGCCAGCACCGCAAGCTGCGCCTGCTCGGCGCTCAGGCCGTGCGATTCCATCAGCGAATACAAGGTCGGGCGGCTGACGCCAAGCAGCTTGGCGGCCTGCGCCAGCCGGCCATTGCTGCGCGTCATGGCCTGTTGCAGCACCGCCCGTTCGGCGCGCAGCCGGGCGGCGCGCAGGTCGAGATCGACCTCGTCGGGCTCGGCCGGGGCCAGTTCCAGGTCGGCGGCATCGATCACCCGGTTCTCCGACATCACCACCGCGCGCTTCATGCGGTTTTCCAGCTCGCGGACATTGCCCGGCCAGTCATGCGCCGCCAGCGCGGCGCTGGCGCCGTCGGCCAGGCCGCGGATGTTGCGGTTGAACTCGCGGTTGAAGCGGGTGAGGAAATAGCGCGCCAGCAGCACCGCGTCGCCACCGCGCTCGCGCAGTGGCGGGATGCGCACGGTGATCGAGTTGAGGCGATAGAACAGATCGCTGCGGAACACGCCCTCGCCGACCTGGGTCTCCAGCGTCTGGTTGGTGGCCGAGACCACGCGGACATCGACCGGGATGGTCTGCCGGCCGCCGACCCGCTCGATCACCTGCTCCTGCAGGAAGCGCAGCAGCTTGACCTGCAACGGGTAGGGCAGGTCGCCGATCTCGTCGAGGAACAGGGTGCCGTGGTTGGCGGCCTCGATCTTGCCGATGGTCTGCTTGACGGCGCCGGTGAAGGCGCCGCGCTCATAGCCGAACAGCTCGCTTTCCAGCAGGTTCTCCGGGATCGCGCCGCAGTTGATGGCGATGAACGGCTGGCGGGCGCGCGGGCCGAGGTCGTGTACCGCGCGGGCCAGCGCCTCCTTGCCGGTGCCGCTTTCGCCCAGCAGCAGTACCGAGACGTTGGTATTGGCCACTTTCTCGATGGTGCGGCAGACCTTCAGCATCGACTCGTCGGTGGTGATGATGCGCTTGATCGGCGAGCCGC
>DATJEA010000410.1:0-3897 GCA_035497095.1 Acetobacteraceae bacterium
GCTTCATGCTCGGCGCCCGGGCGCTGGAAGTCGGCCTGATCGACGGCCTCGGCGATGTGGAATCGGTGCTGCGCGAGATCGGCGGCGACAACGCCCGCCGGCGCGACTTCCGCCCGCGCCGCCGCGGCCTGCTGTCCCGCATGTCGCGCATGGGGGCTGCGGCAATGGTCGACGCGGTGGTCGAAGCCGGCGCCCGGCGCGGGCCGCAAATCTAGGCCTTCCCGCAGCTATACTTTGTCCGTTTGAAAACAAAAGGAAGCAAAAAACTTCATGGCGGCGCTGCACGCGCTGGGATGGAGGCTCTGCCCTCTCCGCCCGCCCGACGTTGCAAGGCGGATGAAGTTTTTTGCGCGCTTTTTTACAAGAAAGCGCCGCTTGCTTGCTGCCACCTGCATGTTGACGACCATCCGCGACCCGCGCCGCCGATGGCGAATTTGCGGATTTGCAACCGAACAGGGCAATCCTCAGATGATCGACCGTCCATCCCGCCTGGTCAGCCGCAACGCCGCCAGCACGGCAATCGCTGTGATCGCCAGCAGGATCGTCGCCAGCGCCGAGGCGGTGCCGTAATCGCCGTCCAGCACCGACAGATAGATGCGCACCGGCATGGTGATCGTCGAGCCGACATACAGCACCAGCGAGGATGACAATTCGTTGATCGCGGTGACGAAACTCATCAGCGCCCCGGCGAACACCCCCGGCAGGATGAGCCACAACGTCACCCGCACGAACGCCTGCGCCGGCGAGCAGCCGAGGCTGATCGCCGCTTCCTCGCTGCTGCGGCTCAACTGCCCGAGGATCGCCGCACTCGACCGCACCGAATACGGCAGCCGGCGGATGAAGATCACCAGCACGATGATCAGCCCGGTGCCGGTGATCGACAGCGGCGGCTGGTTGAACGCCGCCAGGAAGCCGATGCCCATCACGATGCCGGGCACGATGTACGGGATCATCAGCACGTTATCCAGCCAGGCGGCGAACACCCCGCCGCGCCGCACCAGCAGGTAGCCGATCAGCGTGCCGAGCACGACGATGAACGCCACCGACGACAGCGAGAAGATCAGGCTGTTGACGATCGCATCCGACACATTGTGCAGCACACGCTGATACGACGCGAAGCCGAAGCCGGGCTGGAACACCGGCCCGCGCGTCCTGCGGAACGAATAATACACCACCACTGCCGAGGGCAGGGTGGCGATCAGCACGATCGCGTAGCAGACCACATGCGACAGCAGCCACCGCCCGCCGTGCAACTGCTTGACGATTGGCCGGTTCATCATCGCGCCGCCATAGCGGTCGCGCCGTGCCAGGCGGCGTTGCAGCGCCACAAACAGCAGCGAGATCGCCATAAGCACGATGCTGATGGTCGACGCCATGCCAAGATTGCCGCCAAGCTCGCTGGAGAATTGCAGATAGGCCTCGGTCGCCAGCACATGAAAGCCGCGCCCGATCACCGCCGGCGTGCCGTAATCGGCGATCGACAGCACGAAAGTCAGCAACGCGCTGGAACTGAGCGCCGGGAAGATCAGCGGCAATGTCACCTTGAAGAAACAGGCCAGCGGCGGGGTGCCAAGATTCTCCGCCGCCTCCTCCACCGAGCGGTTGGCGGCGGCAAATGCGTTGGCGGCCAGCAGGTAGACATAGGGAAAATACTTGAAGACGAACACCAGGATGATGCCGCCGGCGCCATAGATGGTCGGCGTCGGGATGCCCACGCTGCCCAGCCCGGTGCGGATGAAGCCGTTGGCGCCGAACATCATGATCCAGGCATAGGCATTGACGAATGACGGCGTCGCCAACGCCAGGATGGTCAAGGTCGACAGCAGGCCGCTGCCACGGATGACGAACCGCGTGGTGAGAAACGCCAGCGCGAGCCCAAGCACCAGCGAGCCGGCCATGCTGCAGACGCCGACAAACAGGCTGCCGAACAGCGCGCGGCGGTAATAGTCGTCGCCGAACATCGTGCTGTAATGCGCCAGCGTGAACTGGCCGGTGCCGTTGTCGATGAAGCTCGCCGACAGGATCGTCGCCACCGGATAGATCAGCAGCACCGCCACCAGCAGCCAGGCGAGCACCAGCGTCGCCGTCCAGATGCCGGGCCGGCCCCGCCCGGTCATGCCCCGACCCGGTCGCCGCTGGCGCGGTCGAACCAGACGATCCGGTCCCACGGGATCACGATCTCCATGGCATGACCGGATTCGGACAGCAGGCTGCGTTCCGGGTTGGGCAGATGCACCAGGATGACGCTGCCATCCGCCGCCGTCAGCGTGTACTGCGCCTCGCGCCCCATGAACGACAGCTTGGCGACTTTGGCGGCCAGCCGCAGCCCCGGCGGCGCGGCAATCCCGGGGCGGACGATGGCGATATCCTCCGGCCGCACCGCCGCCTCGGCATCGCCCGGCGCCGCGCCCGCAACCGCCGCCCCGAGCAGCGAAACCGCGCCGCCGTCCCGCCGGGTCGGGAAAAAATTCATCGCCCCGACAAACCCGGCAACGAACCGCCGCCGCGGGATTTTATAGATCTCCCAGGGCGTGCCGATCTGCTCGACGACGCCCTGGTTCATCACGCAGATCCGGTCGGAGATCACCAGCGCCTCCTCCTGGTCGTGCGTGACATAAATCGTGGTGATGCCGAGCTGCTTCTGGATGTCGCGAATGTCCTCGCGCAACTCCAGCCGCAGCTTGGCGTCGAGGTTCGACAGCGGCTCATCCATCAGCAGCAGTTGCGGCCGGATCACCATCGCCCGCGCCAGCCCGACCCGCTGCTGCTGGCCGCCGGACAGCGCGCTCGGCATCCGCTCGGCATAGGCATCCAGTTGCACCGTGGCCAGTGCCTCGGCCACCCGCTGGCGCAGCGCCTGGCCGCTGATACCGCGATTTTTCAGCCCGAACCCGACATTGGCGGCCACGCTCAGGTGCGGAAAGATCGCGTAGTCCTGAAACACCATGCCGATGTCTCGCCGATGCGCCGGCACCGCGTCGATCCGCTGCCCGCCGATATGGATTTCGCCGCTGTCGGGGGTGAGAAACCCGGCGATACTGCGCAGCAGCGTGGTCTTGCCGCAGCCCGACGGCCCGAGCAGCGTGAAGAAGCTGCCGGAGTCGATATGGATATCGATATTCCGCAACGCCCGGACGGTCGACCCGTAACGCTTCTCCAGTCCGCGGATATCGACAGAAGCCATTGATATATTTTGCTAATTGTAAGTAACGAAATCTTCCATAGCAAAGATTTATGCGATATACAATGAGCCTTCCGGCGGCAGATCGACGCAGCAGCGGCGACCCGGACAGCGATGAAGGGACCAACACCACGATGAAAAAGCGCACTCTGCTCCTCGGCTCGATCTTCACCGCCGCACTGGCGTTCGCGCCCGGGGCTGCACAGGCGGCCGGCACCGTGGTGGTCTACACTGCCCACCGCGCCTCGATCGTCGAGGCGCTGGTGCCCCGCTTCGAGAAGGCGACCGGCATCAAGGTCGACGTGGTGAAGGCCGGTTCCGGCGACATCATCAAGCGGGTCAAGGCCGAGTCCGGCGCGCCGCGGGCCGACGTGATCTGGAGCATCGGCGGCGAGGAACTGCAGGCCAACAGCGCCCTGTTGCAGCCCTACACGCCGAAGGACGCCGCCGCCCTCAGCCCGAAATTCAAGGGCGGCACCAACTGGCTGCCCTACTCCGGCATCGTCAACGTGTTCATCGTCAACACCAAGCTGGTCAAGCCGGCCGACATGCCGAAATCCTGGATGGACCTGACCAGGCCGGAGTGGAAAGGCAAAATCTCCATGGCCCGCGCCGACAGTTCCGGCTCCGCCTTCATGCAACTGGCGACGGTGCTGACCATCTACGGCGACAACGCCAAGGGCTGGGGCGTCTATTCCAAGATCATGGCCAACACG
>DATJEA010000411.1:0-2877 GCA_035497095.1 Acetobacteraceae bacterium
CCGCAGACATACATCCGCACGTGCCCCGGGTCGATCGGCGTGAACACCTCGCGGCTGCGGGTGAGGCTGTTATGCAGGCGCAGTTCGGGCATGTGGCTTCCACCGTGTGAGCCCCTGGTTTTCGGCCAGATGCCGCCCGGAATCAACGCTCACCGACGCAGGGCGGTTATTGACACCTCGCGGGCGGCGTGGTCTCGCGCCGGCCATGACCCCGCCCCCTCCGCCATCCCGCATCAATCTCGGCCTGCTGGCGCTGGGGCTGGGCGGCGTGCTGGTGATCGCCCTGGTGGCCTGGCTCGGCGCGCGGGCGATCGGCCGCGAGGTGCTGGCCGCCCTCTGGGTGCTGCCGCTGACCCTCGGACTGCATGCGGTGCAACTCTGGCTGTCGGCGGTCGCCTGGCGCATCGCCACCGGCCAGCCGGGCCCCGGCGTCGGCCGCTACGTCGTGGTGCGCTGGGTGCGCGAGGCGGTGAACTCCATGCTGCCGGTGGCGCAGCTGGGCGGCAACGTGGTCGGCGTGCGGCTGCTGGCGCAACAGGGCGTGCCGGCGATGCGCGGCGGCGCCGGGGTCACGCTGGACATGACGGTGGAGGCGGTGACCCAGTTCCTCTTCACCCTGGCCGGCATCGCCGCACTGGCGGCAATCAGCCCGGATCGCAGTTGGGCGCCCTGGGCCGAGGGCTTCGTCGCCCTCTCCGTGCTCGCCCTCGCCGGTTTCATCCTGGCGCAGCGCGCCGGCCTGATGCGGCTGATCGAGGCCGCCGCCGACCGCATCCCGTTCGTCCCGAAAGGCCTGCTGCACGGCCTGCAAGCCGAATGGCACCGCCTGCAGGCCGACCGCGCCGCCCTGCTCCGCGCCACCCTGCTGCACATGCTGGCCTGGCTGCTGGGCATCGTGGAAACCTGGCTGGCGCTTGGCGCCATGGGTCACACCCCGACCCTGGCTGCCGCCCTGGTGGTCGACAGCCTCGGCATGGCCGCCCGCAGCGCCGGCTTCGCCATCCCAGGAGCGCTCGGCGTGCAGGAAGCCGGCTTCATCCTGGCCGCCGGCATGGTCGGCCAGCCACCGGAGGCGGCGATCGCGCTGTCGATGCTGAAACGGGCGCGCGAACTGGTGGTCGGGGTAACGGGGCTGGCGGTGTGGCAGTGGGTGGAGGGGCGCAGGTTAGCAAGGAAGTAAGGTCTTCTTTTTGTGAACAAAAAGAAGCAAAAAAAACTTTTTTTCCGTTGGAGTGTACGGCCTATCAACCCCTCGGTGCTGCAAGGCGAATGGTTTTTTGGTTCTTTTTTGCAAAAAAGAACCCTTACCTTAACTTGCTGAAAAACCCCCTCAACAATTCCCCAGCCTCCGTCTCCCGCACCCCCCCGACCACCTCAGGCCGATGCAGGCAACTCGGCTGCGCGAACACCCGCGCCCCATGCTCCACCCCGCCGCCTTTCGCGTCATAGGCGCCGAACACCAGCCGCCGGATACGAAAATGGCTGCATGCCGCCGCGCACATCGGGCACGGCTCCAGCGTGACGAACAGATCGCACCCCACCAGCCGCGGCGTGCCGAGCCGGGCCGCGGCCAGGCGCAGCGCCAGCAACTCGGCATGCGCCGAGGCATCGTGCTCGGCCTCCACCCGGTTGCCGGCCTGTGCGAGCACCGTGCCATCGGGCGCCAGCACCACCGCGCCCACCGGCACCTCGTCCCGGGCGGCAGCGGCGCGGGCCTCATCGAGCGCGATCTGCATCGGGTCCATCGAGTCTCCTTGCGGCACAGGCCACCGACGGGGTAGCAACCGGGCATGAACATGCACAAGATCCCGGTGGTCGGCGTCACGCTCGACAGCGAGCAGGGGGACGGCGAGCACAAGCGCTTCTCCAAATACCCATGGTATGCGCTGCGCGCCAACTACTGCGACGCGGTGGCGGCTGCCGGCGGCCTGCCGATGGCGCTGCCGCACCGCCCGGACCTGGCCGACGCCTACCTCGACCGCCTGGACGCCCTGGTCGTCACCGGCGGCGCGTTCGACGTCGACCCGGCGCTGTACGGCGACGCGGCAACTCACGGCAGCGTCACGCTGAAGGCCGGCCGCACCCAGGCCGAACTGGCGCTGGTACAGGGCGCCCTGGCCCGCTTCATGCCGGTGCTCGGCATCTGCGGCGGCGAGCAACTCCTGGCGGTGGCGCTCGGCGGCACGCTGATCCAGCACATCCCCGACAGCGTGCCGAACGCGCTGGCCCACGAGCAACCCAACCCCCGCCACGAACCGGGCCACGCCGTCGCCGTGGTGCCCGGCACCCTGCTGCACCGCATCGTCGGTGCGCTTGAAATGCACGTGAACTCCGCCCACCACCAGGCCGTCCGCGCCCCCGGCCCGCATGCGCTGGTCAACGCCACCGCGCCCGACGGCGTGATCGAGGGCATCGAGGACCCGCGCCAGCGCTTCTGCCTCGGCGTGCAGTGGCACCCAGAATACCACATCGACCAAGGCGACCGCCGCCTGTTCGACGCGATGATCGCGGCGGTCGCATGACCGAGGAAGCCGCCGCCGAACCGCTCGCCGAAGCGAGGGGCGAACGCATCGCCAAATGGCTGGCCCGCGCCGGCATCGCCAGCCGCCGCGACGCCGAAAAGCTGATCACCGACGGCAAAGTCCGCCTGAACAACGAGGTCGTCACCCACCCCGCCACCTTCGTCAGCCCCGGCGACTCCGTGACCGTCGCCGGCAAACCGGTCGACACCCCCGAGCGCACCCGCCTCTGGCGCTACCACAAGCCGGAAGGCCTGGTGACCACCCACCGCGACCCCGAAGACCGCCCCACCGTATTCCAGAAGCTGCCGCCCGGCCTGCCGCGCGTGGTCAGCATCGGCCGCCTCGACCTCAACAG
>DATJEA010000412.1:0-11205 GCA_035497095.1 Acetobacteraceae bacterium
CGGCTATTACCCGTACCCGTATGGCTATGGCGTGACGCTGGGCTTCGGCCGCTGGCACCGCTGGCATCGCTGATGAGTCGGGCCCGGCGGGCACCTGCCTGACCGGATCTAAGGCCGATTGCCGGCGCCACGGGGTTGCGCGCGCCGGGCGCGGTGCCTATGAGGCAGGCGGCATCCCGGACGCAGCAGCAGGTTGTGCCGTGTGACACGCCTGCTCACTGGTCGGGTCGATCGCCACCGCATGCGGTTCTTCACCTATCTCGAAATCGGCGTCATGCTCGCCACCATCCTGCAATGGCTGGTGATCGCGACCCTGACCGGCGTGGTGGTCGGCACCGGCACCAGCCTGTTCCTGCACGCGCTGTTCTACCTGACCGCGCGGGCCGAGGCGGCGCCGTTCTGGCTGGTGCTGGCGATGCTGCCGGCCGGCGGGCTGCTGAACGGCCTGCTGCTGCATTACGGCTACCGGCTCAACAGCAGCGGGCTGAAGGACAGCCTGTTCGCCGGCGTGCATGTGCAGCACGGCCGGATGCCGTTCCGCACCATCTGGATCAAGCCGGTCGCGGCACTGATCACCCTGGCCAGCGGCGGCTCGGCCGGCAAGGAGGGGCCATGCTCGCATATCGGCGCCTCGCTGGCCGCCGCGATCGGCCGCGTGCTGCACCTCAACGCCGAGCTGCGCCAGCGCCTGGTGGCCTGCGGCGTCAGCGCCGGGTTCGCCAGCGTGTTCGGCACCCCGATCGGCGGCGCGATCTATGGCGTCGAGGTGCTGGCGATCGGCCGCATCCGCTCCGATTTCCTGTTCCCGGCGGTGGTCGCCGGCGTCGCCTCGTTGCAGACCAGCCTGTGGTGGGGGCTGCCGTACGACAGCTACCGGCTCAGCGGATTGCCGCAGTTCTCGCAACTGGTGTTCTTCAAGACCATCGCGATCGGGCTGATCTGCGGCATCGCGGCGCTGGTGTTCATCGAAATGGTGAAGGCGATGACACGGCTGTTCACCGCCATCCGGATGAAATGGAAGCTCTGGCCGCCGCTGATGCCGCTGGCCGGCGGCTGCATCCTGGCCCTGCTGGTGCTGCTGATCCCGACCGACTATCTCGGCCTGAGCCTGCCGCTGATGGACCGTGCGCTGGCCGGCCAGCCGATGCCCTATCTCGGCTTCCTGTGGAAGACGCTGCTGGTGGCGATCACCCTCGGCTCCGGCTATTACGGCGGCATCGTGACGCCGCAATTCGTCATCGGCGCGGTCAGCGGCAATGCCGTGGCGCATCTGTTCGGGCTCGACCCGGCGCTGGGGGCGGCGGTCGGGCTGGTCTCGGTGCTGGCCTCGGCCTCGAACACGCCGATCGCCGCGATCCTGATGGGCATGGAATTGTTCGGCGCCACCATCGGCACCGGCTATATCGCCGGCGCCGCGATCGCCGCCTACGTGATCATCGGCCATCGCAGCGTCTATCCGGAGCAGCGCGTGGCGTATTCCAAATCGTCGTGGCTGCGCATCCGCCCCGATCTCACCGTCGGCAACGAGAAGGCGCAGCTTTCCTACGGCCTGCTGCGCTGGTGGCAGCGGCACCGGCGCTGAGGTGCGGGTCTACCCCTGCGCCCGCAGCAGCCGCGCCGCCTTCACCGCGAAATAGCTCAGCACGCCGGCGCAGCCGGCCCGCTTGAAGCCGGTCAGGCTCTCGATCATCGCCTTGTCGTGGTCGATCCAGCCGTTATTCGCCGCCGCCATGATCATCGCGTATTCGCCGGACACCTGATAGGCGAAGGTCGGCACGCCGAACCGCTCATGCACCCGCCGCACCACGTCCAGATACGGCATGCCGGGCTTGACCATCACCATGTCGGCCCCTTCCAGCAGGTCCATCTCCACCTCGCGCAGCGCCTCGTCGGAGTTGGCGTAGTCCATCTGGTAGGTCTTCTTGTCGCCCTTCAGCGCGCCGCCGGAGCCCAGCGCGTCGCGGAACGGGCCGTAGAACGCCGAGGCGTATTTCGCCGCATAGCTCATCAGCCGAGTATGGATCAGGCCGCGCTGGTCGAGCGCGGCGCGCAGGGCTGCGATCCGGCCGTCCATCATGTCGGATGGCGCGATCACATCCACCCCGGCCTCGGCCTGGTTCACCGCCTGCCGGCAGAGGATGGAAAGCGTCTCGTCATTGGCGACATAGCCGTCGCGGATCACCCCGTCATGGCCGTGATCGGTATAGGGGTCGAGCGCCACGTCGCCGACCAGGCCGATCTGCGGGAATTCCCGCTTCAGCACCCGCGCGGCGTTGCAGATCAGGTTGTCCGGATTGGCCGCCTCGCTGCCCTCGGCGTCCTTCTTCTCCGGCGGTGTGGCCGGGAACAGCGCGATCGCCGGGATGCCAAGCTCGGCCGCCGGCGCCACATGGGCTGCCAGCCGATCGAGCGTTACCCGCTGCACGCCGGGCATGGCGCCGACCTCGCTGCTGATGTTGGCACCCTCGATCAGGAAGATCGGCCAGATCAGGTCGTCGACCGCAAGCCGGTGCTCGGCCACCAGGCGGCGGGTCCAGGAATCGTGCCGGTTGCGGCGCAGGCGGGTGGCGGGGAACTGCCCGACGGTCATACAGAATACTCCAAATTCAACGGATTAGAAGCTGAGTTGCACCTTCATCGCGCGGCTCCGGTCGGTCGCCAGTTCGAACGCGCGCACCGCCTCGCCGAGCGGCACCACCTCGGTCAGCAGCGGCGACACGTCGAACCGGCCGCTGGCCAGCACGGCGACCGCCTGGGCGAATTCGGCGTGGAAGCGGAAACTGCCGCGCAGCGTGATCTCCTTGGCCAGCAGCGTGGAGAGCGAAACCGCGGTGTCGCCCACCGGGTTGCCGATCTGCACGATGGTGCCGCGCGGCCGCACCACGGCCAGCGCCCCGGCCAGTGCGGCGCCGCTGCCGCTGGCCTCGAACGCCACGTCGAACAGCCCCTTGCCGGCGGCGAACGGCGCCAGGGCGTCGGGGTTTTTCTGCATGTTCAATGCACTATCGGCGCCGATGCGCAGGCTTACCGCCAGCGCCGGGTCGGCCAGGTCGGTGCTGACGATCTCGGCCGCCCCGGCATGCCGCGCCACCATCACCACCAGCGCGCCGATCGGCCCGGCGCCGGTCACCAGCACCCGCGCGCCGAGCAGGTCGCCGGCCTGGTGCACCGCGTGCAGGCAGACCGACAGCGGTTCGGCGAAGGCGGCGCGTTCGCTGGGCATCTCGGCCGGGATCGCCTGGCTTTCGTCGCAGACCAGGATTTCGCGGAAGCCGCCATCGACATGCGGATTGCGCATGGCGCTGCCGTAGAAGCGCATGTCGATGCAATGCTGCTGCCGCCCGGCGAGGCATTGCGGGCAGGCGTTGCAGGGCAGGCTGGGGTTCACCGCAACTCGCTGACCGGGCGCTACCGCCTTGACATCACGGCCGATTTCCATCACCTCGCCGGCCACCTCATGGCCCAGGATCATCGGCGCCTTGATCCGTACCGCGCCGAAGCCGCCGTGGTGGAAGTAGTGCAGGTCCGAGCCGCAGATGCCGCCATTGCGCACCCGCACCCGCACATCGCGCGGCCCGAGGCTGGCCGCCTCGCGTTCCTCGATGCGCAGATCATGCGGGGCGTGGATCACCACCGTTTTCATGGCGCGTCTCCGAACGGCAGCACGTCGCGGTGCTGGACCAGTTCTCCATAAGGTTCAGTGACGTGCGGCGGCAGGGTGATGAGCCAGAGCAGGTCGATCGCGGCCTGCTCCGGGGTCTGCGCGGTGCGGCCCTTGAACACCGTGTCCATCAACCCGGCGGTGGCGTCGGTCAAGGTCAGGCCGGGACAGGCAGCGTTGATCAGCACGCCGCGCTCGGCCGCGAACTGGCGGGCAAATGCTTTGGTTACAGCGACTTGGCCGATCTTGGAGGGGATATTCACCCAGTCCGGCCAGCCCTCCGCCGCCGCGGTGCCGGCGCGCAGTGCGGCGACGTAGCCGTCCATCGCCAGATCGATGTCGGACGGGGTGTGGCGGTAGGTGTTGAACCGTTCATGCAGGTTGGCCGGCAGATTCGCCAATCTGCCCATCGCGCTGGCGACGATCACCAGCCGGCCGTGGTCGCGCATCAGCGGTGCGATGGAGCGGAGAAAACGTAGTGTTCCGTGGTTGTTGGCGGCAATCATTGCGGCGGCTTCTGAAGCGTCCGAGACGCCGGCCTTGGGCGCGTAGCCGCCGTTTTGCACCGCGATGTCGACCCCGCCATGGCGGCGCTTCAACTCCCCGGCGAGGCGGTTGGCGGAGCCTGAATCGGCCAGGTCGAACGGCAGCCAGCCGACCCGCAAACCCAGCGAAGTCAGCCGTTTGGTCTCGAACTCGCCATCACCCGGGCGGCGGGCGGTGAGGTAGACGATGCCCTCGCCGGCCCAGTGCCGGGCCAGCGCCTCGACCAGGGCGAGGCCGATGCCACGGGTGGCGCCGGCGATCAAGGCGACCTTTTGCGGCATGTCAGACCCCGATTCCAGTGGCCAAAAACCGGTCCAAATCACCCAGATTCAGCGCAAAATCGTTCTCGTTGGTCACCACAGCGACCATATTCGCCCCCCGCATGATGATGATCCGCTGGTCCGACAATCCGGTCGCCCAGGCGGTATCGGCCGGCAGCGAGGGGAACATGGCGTCCTGATTGGTCCAAAACGACGCCGCGTAGTTAGTACCGGTATGAGACGATGATAAGGCATAACTCACCCAGCCCTCGGGCAGAATCCGCTCGCCCTGCCACACCCCGTCCTGCAGATACAGCACCCCGAGCCGGGCGTAGTCGCGCGCGGTGGCGAAGCCGGCGCCGGAGGCGATCATGTTGCCGGTGCGGTCGGCGGAGTGCTGATAGGAACTCATGCCGATCTTGTCCGCCAGCAGGCCGTACAGCGTCGCCGGATAGGGCAGGCCGCGCCGTTCGATCTCGCCGCGGATGACCGCGCCCAGCACGTTCGGCCCGGCATTGATGTAGCGATACACCACCCCCGGCCGGGTGGCCGGGATGCCGCGCTGGGCGGTGGTGAAGGCGTCGCCGGCCTGCTGGTAGACCAGCGCATTCTCGAAGCCGAGCGTGGTGCTGCCGTCGGCGTGCAGCACCGGCATCGCCAGGCCCGAGCGCATGCGCAGCAGATCGTCGAGCGTGATGCCGGCATGGATGCCGCGCGGGTCGGACCAGAGCGGCGGGATGGCGCGATCGTAGACCGAGCGCAGCCAGCCCATATGCAGCAGCCGGCCGATCAGCGTGCCGGTGATCGACTTGGTCATCGACCAGCTTGGCGTCACCCGGTCGGCGCTGCCGAAGCTGCTATAGCGCTCGAACAGCACCCGCTCCGGCGTTGCCAGCAGCACGCCGTAGAGCCCCGGCGAGCCGGCGAACAGCGCGTCGGCGGCCTTGGCCAGCGCGGCGCCGGGCGGTGGTGCGGCGTGGTCCCAGAGTGGCGCTGCGGTGGGGCGGCTGAGCGGGGTGGGGGTGAAATCGGGCCTGGTCTGCTCGCCGAGCAGGATGCCGCCATAGCCGGGATGCGCCTCGGCATGCGCGGTGACGTCGCCGAACTCCGGGTCGGCCCAGGTGACGGTGACATGGCGGGTGGCGTCGTCGCCGGTGACGGTGAAGCGGCCGGCGGCGATCGCGGTTCGCAGCGCCGCGTCATCGGCCTCGGGCTGGCTGGCCAGGTCGCCGGGCAGCGGGGTCATGCGGGGGCGGAAATGCGCGTCCGCAGTCGAGCGATCGAGGCCGGTGACATACAGCATGTCGACATAGCGCTTGGCCGCCCAGCCGACGCTGCGCTGGCGCATGGCGCGCGGCGAGGCGTCGTAGCAGGCCGGCGCAACCAGGCCGGCGCCGGCTGGCGGCACGCCGTGATCGAAGGTCGCTTGCATTGGCATCAGGCGTACTCCCGCTGGTTGCGGCACCATAGGCGGCGATCGGCGCCACGTCAGCAGGGCGTGCTTGCGGTGGCGGGCGTGCGGGGGCACTGTTGCGGAATGAACACCCGGCGGCCCATCCTGGTTTTGACCGGCGCCAGCCGTGGCATCGGCCACGCCACGGCGAAGCTGTTCAGCGACGAGGGCTGGCGGGTGATCACCGTGTCGCGCCAGGCGTTCTCGCCGTTCTGCCCGTGGAGCGCCGGGCCGCAGGACCATCTGCAACTGGACCTGAACGATATCGGCGCACTGCCGGCCTCGCTGGCGGAAATGCGCGCGCGGCTGCCGGACGGCAAGCTGGACGCGCTGGTGAACAATGCCGGCATCTCGCCGAAGGGCGCGGATGGCAGCCGGCTTGGGGTGCAGGAGACCGACTACGCCACCTGGATGCAGGTGATGAACGTCAACCTGATTTCGGTGGCGCTGCTGGTGCGCGGGCTGATCGGCGAACTGGCGGCGGCCGGCGGCAGCGTGGTGAACGTGACCTCGATCGCCGGCTCGCGGGTGCATCCCTATGCCGGCGCCGCCTATGCGTGCAGCAAGGCGGCGCTGGCGACGCTGACCCGCGAAATGGCCTCGGAATACGCCCCGCGCGGGGTGCGGGTGAACGCGATCTCACCGGGGGAGATCGCCACCGCGATGCTGTCGCCGGGCACCGCCGCGTTCGCCGACCGCGAGGTGCCGATGCGGCGGCTGGGACGGACCGAGGAGGTGGCCACCGCGATCCGGTTTTTGTGCGGGCCGGGGGCGAGTTACGTGACTGGCGCTGAACTGCATATCAATGGCGGGCAGCACGTGTAGGAAGGTCTTCTTTTTGTGAACAAAAGAAGCAAAAAAACTTTTCCATCATTGGAGTGTACGGCGGCTCCCGCATCCCGGTGCTGCAAGGCGATTGAAGTTTTTTGCGCGCTTTTTTTCAAAAAAGCGCTGCTTGCTTCTTCAACGCTTCGGCAAATCGATCCACATCGGCCTCATCGTTATAGACATGCGGGCTGACCCGCAGCACGCCGCCGCGTTCGGCGACGTGGATGTTGTCGGCGGCCAGGCGGTCGGCCAGGCCCGGTGGGACGCCGCCGTTGAAGCGCAGGCCGGCGATGTGGGGGACGCGGTGGCGGCGGGCGGGGACGGCGATGCCGAGTGCGGTGGCGGCGTCGGCGATGCGGTCGGTGAGCATGCGCAGGCGTTCGCTGACGGCGGCCGGGCCCCAGGAGGCGGCGAGTTCCAGGCCGGCGGTGGCGATCGGGATGGCGATCGGGTTGTTGCGTTCGCCGAGGTCGTAGCGGCGGGCGCCGGGGAGGAAGGCGTCGGCGTTGCGGCTGTGGCCGTGGTGTTCGAGGGGCGTGCCGTTCTGGCGGTGGGGGGCGGCGTAGAGGAAGCCGAAGCTGCATGGGCCGAGCACCCATTTATAGGTCGGGAAGGCGATGAAGTCGGGTTGCAGGGTGGTGACGTCGATGGGCAGCACGCCGACCGCCTGGGTGCCGTCGATCACCAGGGCGCCGCCGTGGGCGCGCAGCACCGGGGCGATGCGGTCGAGGTCGACGATGGTGCCGTCGGTCCAGTGCGAGGCGGTCAGCGCGGCGATGGCGACCGGGGCGGCGTGGTTGGTCTCGATGCGGGCCAGCACGGCGCCGGTCCAGTCGTCATCTTCGGGGCGGGCGATGGTTTCCACCACGGCGCCGCCCTGCTCGGCCTGGTGCAGCCATTGCAGCACCTGGGAGGAGTGTTCGCCTTGCAGGATCAGGATGCGGTGGCCGGTGGGCACCTTGATGTTGAGGCCGGCGGTGGCGATGCCGTAGCTGGTGGAGCCGGTGACGGCGATGTCGTCGGCGGTGGCGCCGATCAGGCTGGCGGCGGCGGCGCGGGCGCGCTCCAGTTGCGGGGCGAGGGCGTCGAGCGACAGCGACCAGGGGTGGCCCTTGGCGGCGGCGCCGGCGGCGGCGGCCTCCAGGCCGACCTTGGGCAGCGGGGACATGGCGGCGGCGTTGAGGTAGGTGACGCCTTCGGGGATGTCGAACTTGTCGCGCTGGCAGGGCAGCATGGGAGGCTCCTGTGGGGTGAGGCAGGCGGGAGGGATCGGGGTGGCGAGCAGGCAAGGAAGGAAGCAAGCGAGCAAGCAAGGTAGATTCACCACAGAGACACAGAGACGCAGAGAAGAAAGTGAAAAAATCGGTGATGACAATGTAAAAATCAATCTGCGTCATTTTATCGGATGTTATATGTACATACAGTCTCTCTATATACGCTTCAGTTGATTTATATATTCCGGTAAATAAAAAGATACGAATCAAATAATTCTTCGCCCTTCGCTTTCTTCTCCGCGTCTCTGTGTCTCTGTGGTGAATCTAGCTTGCTTGCTTACCCCGGCCCATTCCACTCATGCTCCGGCTCCAGCGGATACACCGGGCGGAGCACGTTGCGGAAGGTGAGTTGGGAATAGTCGCTGGTGCAGACGCCGACGCCGGCGCATTCGACGATTTCGCGGGCGATCTGGCCGAGGTCGGCGCGCCAGTGGACGCGGCTTTTGATGGCGACGAACTGCTTTTTGGCCGGGTCGATGCCGAGCACCTGCAGCATTTCCTGGGCGGTGGGTTCGATGTGGCGGCTGAGCAGGATGATCTGCACGCGGCCGGTGTCGAGCACGACGGTGTTGCCCATGAAGATTTTCAGGCCGGGGGAGAGGCCGCCGGTGGCGGTGTAATAGCCGGCCGAGATGGTGCGGACGCGGCCGGTGACGGTGAGCGGGTGGCTCGCGACCGGGAGGAGGGGCATCGGCAGTTTGGCGCCGATCGAGAGGGTGATCTCGGCGCCGATGCCGGCGGCGAGGGCCTGGGCGACGGCTTCGGGGTCGTAGATGCCGAAGAACACCACATCTTCCAGTTGCTGGCGGATGATTTCGCGCAGCACGTCGGTGGTGTCCATGGTGCCGCCGCTGGCGCAGTTGTCGTAGTGGTCGAGTAATACGACGGGGAGTTGGCCGGGGGCGCCGAGCGATTTGGCGCGGGCGACCGAGGCTTCCAGCGGCTCGATCGCGAAGGTGAAGTCGCGGCGGGCATTCCAGGCGAAGGCGAGCAGTTCGTCGACCATCGCCTGGGCGTCTTCGGGGTTCTCGTCGGTGGTGACGACGGCGGAGAGGCCGGCCTGGCTTACGTCGGCGTGCGGGAAGCCGACGAAGACGCTGGCGCACAGCGCGCGGTCATTGGCTTCCCAGGCGGCGCACATCGCTTGCAGGTCTTTGTTGGGGAACTGGTGGGTGCCTTGGGACATGACGTGCGGCAGCATCGGGGCGCGGGCCCAGGCGGTGGTCGGCAATACTTCGGTGGACAGGGTGCGCAGCAGGGTCTGGGCGGCGCGGATGCCGGTCTGTTTCATGTCGACATGCGGGTAGGTGTGGTAGCCGGCGACGATGGTGGCGGTGTCGACCATGTTGGCGAACACGTTGGCGTGCATGTCGTAGGCCACCGCGATCGGGGTGGCGGGGTCGATTTCGCGGATGCGGCGCAGCAACTCGCCTTCGCCGTCCTCGAAGGTTTCCACCGCCATGGCGCCGTGCAGGTCGAGCAGGATGCCGTCGAAGCCGCCGCGGGCGACTTCCTCGGTGATCAGGCGGCAGAAGATTTCGTAGGCGGCGGCATCGACCCGGCCGCTGGGTGGAGCGCTGGCGCAGAGCGGCACCACGATTTCGGCGCCGGCGGCTTCGGCGACTTCGAGGAAACCGCCCATGGTGGTGCCGGTGTTGCGGTAGAAATCGATCGCCGCCTGGCCTTCCAGCAGGGTGTCGCCGTTGCGGCAGAAGCGGGCGAGTTTGGTGGGGACCGGCGAGAAGGTGTTGGTTTCGTGCGACATTGTGGCAAGCAGCAGGCGCATGGTTGGCGGTCTCCCCCGGGGTTGCGGGCGAGCATGCCCCGGCTGGCGCGCGCAGGGAAGGCGGCGGTAGGATGCGCGAAACGAGGGGGGCCGAGGCCATGAGCGCGCCGAAGACGATGTTCGACAAGATCTGGGACCGTCATACCATCATGACGCGGCCGGATGGCGCGACGCTGCTGCACGTGGCGCGGCACCTGGTGCATGACGGCTCGCGCGCCGGGTTCAAGCAGATGGTCGATACCGGGCTCAGCCTGCGCCATCCGGAGCGCACGTTCGGCACCGCGGATCATTATGTTTCCACGGCGAGCCACGATCTGGCCGCGATCGCCGAGCCGCAGCGCCGGGCGATGGTGGAGGCGGTGGCGGAGAATGCCGAGCGGCATGGGTTCGCCTATTTCGGGCTGGGCGACCGGCGGCAGGGCATCGTGCATATCATCGGGCCGGAGCAGGGCATTACCCAGCCGGGACTGCTGATGGTGTGCGGCGACAGCCATACCTCGACGCATGGCGCGCTGGGGGCGCTGGCGTTCGGTATCGGCTCGTCGGAGGTGACGCATGTGCTGGCGACGCAGACGCTGTGGCAGATGCGGCCGAAGGCGATGCGGGTGACGGTGGATGGCACGCTGGGGGCGGGGGTGACGCCGAAGGATGTGATTCTGGCGATCATCGCCCGGATCGGCGCGTCCGGCGGGGTGGGGCATGTGATCGAGTATGCCGGCGAGGTGTTTCGCGCCATGTCGGTCGAGGGGCGGATGACGGTGTGCAACATGTCGATCGAGGCGGGCGCGCGGGCCGGGATGGTGGCGCCGGATGCGGCTACTTATGCGTATATGAAGGGCCGGCCGTATGCGCCGCGGGGGGCGATGTGGGAGCAGGCGATGGCCTACTGGACCAGTCTGCCGAGCGATGACGGGGCGGAGTTCGACCTGGAGGTGGCGATGCGCGGCGAGGAGATCGCGCCGATGGTGACCTGGGGCACCAGCCCGCAGGATGGCGGCCCGATCACCGGCGTGGTGCCCGACCCGGAGGCGGCGGACAGCGCCGAGCGGCGCGACGGGATGCGGGCGGCGCTGGCCTATATGGGGCTGGAGCCCGGCACCAGGCTCGCCGATATCGCGGTGGATAGGGTGTTCATCGGCTCGTGCACCAATTCGCGGATCGAGGATTTGCGGGCGGCCGCGGCGGTGGTGCGCGGGCGAAAGGCGGTGGTGACGGCCTGGGTGGTGCCGGGCTCCGGGCTGGTGAAGGCCGAGGCCGAGGCGGAGGGGCTGGATCGGGTGTTCCGCGAGGCCGGGCTGGAGTGGCGCGAGCCTGGCTGCTCGATGTGCGTGGCGATGAATGGCGATGTGGTGGCGCCGGGTCAGCGCTGCGCTTCCACCTCGAACCGCAATTTCGTC
>DATJEA010000413.1:0-6444 GCA_035497095.1 Acetobacteraceae bacterium
GCGCCTGCTGGTGACGGTCGATGCCCGCCCCGGCACGGCGGCCGCGATCCGCCAGGCGCGGCGGCTGGCCGACCGGCTGCGCGCGCCCTGGACCGCCATCCATGTCGAAACCGGCAAGGAACGCGAAGCCGAACGCGACCGCGTGGCCCAAGGCTTGCGCCTGGCCGAACGCATGGGCGCCGCCGCCGTCACCGTGCCCGCCGCCAATGCGGTGGACGGCGTGCTGCAATTCGCCCGCGCCGGCAACATCACCCATATCGTGACCGTGGCGGATCGCGGCAACCGCTGGCTGGACCTGCTGCGTCCGCCGCTGGCGGTGGCCATCATCCGGCGCGCGCCCGACATCAGCGTGCATGTCGTGCCCGACCGTGGCGGCAGCCGGCAAAAGCCGGAGCCGGTGGCGGCGCCGTCACGCCGGCCGCAGGCGCGGGAGTTCCTGGGCGCGGCGGCTTACAGCCTGGCGGCGCTGGGCGCGGCGCTGCTGCTGCGCCAAACGCTCGCGGTCTCCAACGTCGCGCTGGTGCTGCTAGTGGCGGTGCTGGCCAGCGCCGTCACCTTCGGGCTGTGGCCGTCGCTGCTCGCCTGTATCGGCCTGGCGCTGGCCTACAATTTCTTCTTCCTGCCGCCGCTCTACACCTTCTCCATCACGCAGCCGGAAAACATCATCACCCTGCTGGTGTTCCTGCTGGTCGCCGCCATCGCCAGCAACCTGACGGCGCGGGTGCGCATCCAGGCCATCGTGGCACGCGATCGTGCCGCCACCACCGAGGACCTTTATCTCTTCGCCCGCAAGCTGGCGGGCGTGGCGACGCTGGACGATCTGCTCTGGGCCACCGCCTATCAGGTGGCGCACATGCTGAAGGTGCATGTGGTGCTGCTTCTGCCGGACGGCGAAAAGCTGGAGGTGCGGGCAGGCTATCCGCCGGAGGACATACTGGGCGAGGAGGATATGGCCGCCGCCCACTGGGCCTATGCGCATGGCAGCGCGGCAGGACGCGGGTCGGACACCCTGCCGGGCGCGCGCCGGCTGTTCCTGCCCATGCGCACGGCACGCGGCATCGTGGCCATTGTCGGCCTGGATTCCAACCGCGCCCCTGAAGGCCCACAACACCCGCTGCTGACGCCCGACCGGCGGCGGCTTCTCGACTCGCTGACCGACCAGGCCGCGCTCGCCATCGAGCGCCTGCATCTGGCGGAAGCGGCCGACCGGGCCCGTGCAGCGGCGGAAGCGGAAAAGCTGCGCTCGGCGCTGTTCACCTCCATCAGCCACGATCTGCGCACGCCCCTGGCGTCGATCCTGGGCTCGGCCACCAGCCTCAGGCAGTATCGCGCGCGGATCGGCGATGCCGACCAGGACATGCTGCTCGCGACCATCCAGGACGAGGCGGAGCGGCTGAACCATTTCATCGCCAATCTGCTGGATATGACGCGGCTGGAATCCGGTGCGCTGGCGCCGCGGCTGGAAGCGGTGGACGTGACCGACATCGCCGGCAGCGTGGTCCGGCGCACCGCCAAGCTGTTGTCGGGGCATCGCCTGACTCTGGCGCTGGACAGTGATCTTCCCCTGGTCCGGCTCGATCCCGTCCTGTTCGAGCAGGTGCTGTTCAACCTGCTGGACAATGCCGGGAAATACACACCACAAGGCAGCGAAGTGGTGGTGCGCGGCCGCCGCGCCGGCGATCATGTCCGCATCAGCGTCGAGGACCAGGGCGAGGGCCTGCCGCAAGAGGATCGCGAGCGCGTGTTCGACAAATTCTACCGTGTCGCCGCCGCCGACCGCAGGCTCGCCGGGACCGGCCTGGGCCTTTCCATCGCGCGCGGCTTCATGGAGGCGATGGGCGGAACCGTCACCGCCGCCAATCGGGCCGAAGGTGGCGCGGTCTTCACCGTGACGGTGCCCTTGGCGGATTCCGGGGCATGACCCCGCTGCGCATCCTGATCGTGGACGACGAACCGCCGATCCGGCGCTTCCTGCGCACGGCTCTGGCGGCGCAAACCTATCGCGTCGAGGAGGCCGAGAGCGGCGAGGCGGCGCTGGATTTCCTTAAACGCAATGCGGTGGACCTGGTCGTGCTCGACCTGGGGCTGCCGGGAATGGACGGGCTGGCGGTCGTGCGCGCCTTGCGCGATGGCGGCTCGGCCGTGCCGATCGTCATCCTGTCCAGCCGCGACGACGAGGCGGGCAAGGTGGCGGCGCTCGATCTGGGCGCCGACGATTATGTCGCCAAGCCGTTCGGCATGGAGGAATTGTCGGCCCGCATCCGCGCCGCGCTGCGCCACCGCCTGCAGACGCATGGCGAGAAGCCGGTCTTCCGCAGCGGCGATCTGACGGTCGATCTGGTGCGCCGCCTGGTCACGGTGCGCGAACAGGAGGTGAAGCTGACGCCGCGCGAATATGACCTGCTGCGGCTGCTGGTGGCCCATGCCGGCAAGGTGCTGACCCACCGGCATATCCTGAAGGAAGTCTGGGGCGGTGAAAGCGACGTGCAATATCTGCGGATCTATGTCCGCACCCTGCGCCAGAAGCTGGAAGCCGATCCCGAACGGCCGGCCCTGATCCTGACGGAGCAAGGCGTCGGCTACCGCCTGCGCGCCACGGAATAGGGCCGGATCCGCTAATAACTGTAGCGGAAGCCGAGCGTGAGGTGGCGGCCGTAATCCACCACGTCCAGCAATTGTTCCGAAAAGCGGCCATGGGTGCTGAAGGTCGCGTCGGTGAGATTCAGCGCCGAGAAATAGACATCGAAACGCGGCGTGATGGCGAAGCTGGTGCTGAAATCCAGTTGCAGGGCGGTGTTGACGAAGGTGGGCTCGGTGCCGAAGCGCGAATTGTTCTGCAACTGGCCGAAATGGTCGACATACTGGTCGCGCCAGTTGAGCGCCAGCCGCGCCTGGAAACGGTCCTTGTCGTAGAAGGCGACGATGTTGGCGGAATCGGCCAGGCCGGTGACGGCGAAGCCGCTCACCGCCAGGTTGTGCGGATTGTAAGGCGTGTCGGTGTCGACCAGAGTGGCGTTGGCCTGGAAGCCGAAACCGCTGTCGTCGAACAGGTGCTGCACGGCGAATTCGGCGCCATAGACATTGGCGGCGGGCCCGTTGACGCTGGTGGTGACGGTGAACAGCGCGGGCTGGCCGGTGGAAGGGTCGATCACGCCATTGATGGTCTGGCGCACCGATTCCTGCACGATGAAATTGGTCACCTGCTTGGTGAAGGCGTTGATCGAAGCATAGGAATTCGGCCCGTAATACCAGGCGGCGCTCAGATCGATATTGACGGACTCGTAAGGCGTCAGCCCGGGATTGCCCGTACTGGCGACCAGCGAGCCGACCCGCTGGATGTTGCCCATGGAAAGGACCGGCGCGATGGCGTTCAGCGGCGGCTTTGTCGTGGTGCGCGAAACATCGAAGCGCACCTGCCAGGCATCGGTCACGTCCAGCGCCAAGTCCAGGCTGGGCAGCAGCGATTCATAGCTGTTGGTGGCGGCGACCGGCGTGATCGGCGTGAAGGTCACGGCGAAAGCGGTATGGTCGGAAGGCTGGACCGTCAGCGAAGTCGGATTCTGGCGCAGTCCGATGGTGGTGACATCTGTCAGTTCGCCCCGCAGCCCGGCGTTGATCCGAAGCAGCATCCCGGCCAGCGCGGTGCGCGTGAAGAAGCCGATATAGCCGGCATGGCTGTTCTCGATGGTCTGGGTATTGGCGGCGGCTACCGCGGCAAGCCGGTAGGTGCCGTCGAACGGCGGGGTGCAGCAGCCGGTGTTGAAGCCGGGAATCGCCTGGCTCTGCGGATTGCCCAGCCCCTGCAGATAGTCGACCACGCCCATGGCGTCGAAGGCCAGGATACGCGGCGGCAGCATCCGGCTGCCGCCGAAGCCCTGGATGAAATCGCCGGTGGCGAAGGCGTTGGCGAACAGCGACTGGGGCAGGGCGACGCCATGGCTGCCTGTATTGTTCGAGGCCGGTCCGTAACCGGCATAGGCCTGCCAGTTGTTGTTGACGAAGTCGTTGCTGTTGCGGGTGGTGCGGTGGTCGCCGACATACTGGTAGCCGATGGTGACGCGCAGGTTGGCATCCTTCGCCCAGCCGGCTTCCAGGCGGGCCTGTTGCACGCGGTCGTAGCGCTGGACCGCGATGATCGGCAGCACATGGCTGCCGATCAGGCCATTGCCGATGAAGGCGGCGCTGTTGCCGTAAGGCCCATAACCGGTGGGATAGGGCAGGCTGTGCCCGCCCGGCACGACGATGCCCAGATCGCTGCTGTTGGTCCCGCCCGCCGTGGAGGCGCCATAGCCGACATCGGCGTCGAGCGAGTTGAGCTGGCCGCCGGGATTGAGCCAGCCCTGGGAGACGTCATAGTCGAATGTGAGGGTGAGGTGGTCGTCCCGCGTCCAGACGACGTTGAGCCCGGTATCGTTGTTCTGGATCACCGAGCCGTTGATCTGGGACTGGAAATCGGTGGGCGTGCCCGGCTGCACGAAATCGACGATGGTGCCGTCCGTGCTCTGGGCGACGTTGCGCAGGCTGGTGCCGTTGAACCAGGCGGTATAGCCGTACTGGATCGCGTGCAGGCTGCTGCGGGAGAAATTGTCGTCGAGCGTGATCTGCAGCCCGTCCGCCGGGCGCCATTGGATGGCGGCGCGGCCGTTGATGCGGGTCTCGGTGGTGGTCTCGTGGTAGATGCCGTAGTCCTGGATGAACCAGGCGTTGGTGTCGGGAACGGTGGAAGCGCCGGGCGCGGCGCCGGCAAGCTGGGCGGCGCTGATCTGTGTGCCTTCCCAGCCCTGGATGTTGACATGGTTGCCGCGCGTGCGGCCCATCGAATAGCCGCCATCGAGCAGGATGCCGAAGCGGTCGCCGTCGAAGGTATCGCTGATCAGGGCCTTCACATTGGGCGTGACATTGCCCTGCTCCGGCGAGACCGTGGCCGAGGTGGAGCCGACCAGGCGCAAGCCGGGATGGTCGAAAGGCAGGGGAAACTTGATGTTCACCGTCGCGCCGATGGCGCCGGAAGACAGCGTCGCGTCCGGCGTCTTCATCACCGCCACCTCGCTGACGAAGTCGGCGCCGATGGAACTGAAGTCGAAGTCGCGGCCGATGCCCGATGCCGTGCGGCGGCCGCCGAACAGCGTCTCGTTGAAGGCGGGGCCGAAGCCGCGCACCGTGATTTCGGTGGCGCTGCCGATCGAGGTGGGCACGCCGCCCAGGCTGGAGAGGCCGCGGCTGGCGGTGACGCCGGGGATGCGCTGCATGGCGGCGGCCAGGTCGATGTCGGGGAACTTGCCGATATCCTCGGCGGAAACCGCATCCACCAGGCCGGGCGCGTCCATCTTGATGTTGAGGCTGGTCTGCAGCGAATAGAGCAGACCCGTGACGAAGACCTGCTCTATCGGAAATGCGTCGTCTGGTGGCGGCGGCTCCGCCATTCTGGGCAGCGGCGGCGCGGCGCGGGCCTGCTGCTCGCGGCGCACCATGATGGCGCGGGGCCCGGCCCGCTCCACGAACAGGCCGGTGCCGGCCAGCAATTGCGCCAAGGCCGCGTCCGCGTCCAGCCATCCGTGCAGGGGGCGGGCGACCAGGCCCCGGACCAGATCGTCGGTGAAGATGATCTGCTGGCCGGAAAGATGGGCATATTCCCGCAACGAGGCGGACAGGGACTGCCGCGGCAGGTCGAAATCGTAGCTCTGCTGCTGGGCCTGGGCCATGCCGCCGCAAAGCCCGGCGCAGAGACCGCCGAGCGAAACGGTGCGCAGCAGCCAGTGCCTCGCATATCCCCTCAAAATGGCATCCCTCATTGGTTGTGCGGCCGTCGTGGCGCGGCCTTGTTCTGTCTGCGGGCGAAGGGCTTTTCCGTTTGCGCGCCCGCCGGATCGCTGGCTGCTCCCTCGATCAGGTCGCGCTTCGCAGCGCGATGGTGTGGGGGTCTTCCGCGACAGCGCGGACACGCAGATACCGGGTGACGATATTGACGAAGCCTTGCGCGTCGCCGGTATCGAACACGCCGCTGATCTTGAGGCCGCTGATGGCGGGATCGACCGTGATCTGGGTGTCGCTGTAGCGGTTGACCCGCGCCACGACCGAGGCGAGGGGCTCGTTGTCGAAAATAAGCTGGCCGGCGGTCCAGGCCGTGACGCGCGGGATGCTGGCCTGGAGAATGCGGGGGCGGACGCCGGCGGCGGCATCGAGCTGCTGGCCGGCCTTGAGTTCGATGCGGCCGGGCCAGAACAGGTCGCGGGCGCCGCCATCCTCTTCGTTCAGGACCACGACATGGCCTTCGATCAGGGTGACCAGCACCCGGGGACCGGCCATGTCGATGTTGAAGGCCGTGCCGGTGGCGATGACGCGCTGGTTCCCGGCGATGACCGAGAAAGGCTATTTTTTGTCGACAAACAAAATAAAATTCCCCTTGCAGTTTGATTTTTATGACACATAGGTTTTGAATACTAC
>DATJEA010000414.1:0-2116 GCA_035497095.1 Acetobacteraceae bacterium
TCCCAATCGCGCCCGGTGCTGGGATACTGGGCGGGGTTCATCCAGCCGCCCTGTTCCAGGCAGACGATGCGCATGCGGGTGTCGGCGAGGCTCCACGCCACCGCGGCACCCGAGGCGCCGGCGCCGATGATCAGAACGTCAACCATGTCCAGCACTGCGGTCTTCCTTTTGCCGATGTCTCGGCCGTTGCGTGGTAGTTTTATATTCTATAGAATGAACCGGCGGCGTCGCCAAGATGTCCGAATCTTCGAAGGGGAAACATCGTGTCAGACAAACCAGGCACCAGGGCAGGCGTGTCGCGCCGCGCGGTGATCGGCGGCATGGCGGCGGTGGCCGCAAGCGTGGCCTCCGGCGAGAGTTACGCGGCCGGCGATGGCGGCGGCCTCGGCACCGCCGAGAAGCCGATCAGCATTCGCATGATCGCCAATGACGCCTTCTCCAAGCTCTGGCAGACCACGCTGGTGCCGGAGTTCAACAAGCACTACCCGCATATCCATGTCACCATCGACGGCGTGCCCTATGCTCAGCAGTTGACCAAGACGCTGCTCGACCTCACCGGCGCCAACCCCAGCTACGACGCGATCTGCACCGATGATCCGTGGACGCCGGCCCTCGCCGCCGCCGGCACCCTGCTCGACATCAAGAAAGTGGGGGCGGCATGGACCGCGCCGGATTTCGACTGGGACGATTTCTACAAGGCGCCGCTCGCCGCCTCGGAGTGGAAGGGCGTGCAGTACGGCGTGCCGATCCGCTCCAACATGCTGCTGATGTTCTACAACCGCCGCCACTACCGCAAGGCCGGTCTGCCCGACCCGACGCCGCAGCTGACCTGGGCGCAGTACATGGCCCAGGCGCCGAAGCTGGTGCAGGACCTGGACGGCAGCGGCAAGACCAATGCCTGGGCGATCGGCACCTATTTCGGCCGCGACCAGCTGACGCCGACGATCTGGCAGGCGATCTTGAATGCGTCGGGCGGCAAGCTGCTCGACAGCAAGAACAAGGCGGCGTTCAACACCAAGACCGGCGTCCAGACGCTGCAGACCTTCGTCGATCTGCTGAAATACGCGCCGCCGGGCGCCAAGAGCTACACGTTCAACGAGGAACTGCAGGCGTTCCGGCAGAACCAGTTGGCCACCATGTTCATGTGGGGCAGCGTGTTCCGCGGCACCGCGGTCGACCCCAAATCCACCCGCCTCACGCCCGCCGATGTCGGCATCCAGGTGATGCCGGTCGGCAGCAAGAGCGCCGGCACCCATCGCGGCATCTGGTGCGGGGTGGTCAGCAAGCGCACCAAATACCCGGCGGCGGCCTGGCGCTTCGTGCAATGGATCAGTTCGAAGCAGGGCGAGCAATTCGCCTCGGCCACCATCGGCAGCTTCCCGGCGCGCAAATCCACCATCAAGGGCAAGCCGCCGGAAGCCTGGCTGCAGCCGGTGTTCGACGCGCTGGGCCAGGCCTACGAGGTGGCGGAGCAGGGCGAGATGTGGCGCCCGCGGCTGGCAAAGTCGGACGCGGTGCAGCAGGTGCTGGCCGACGAGGTGGCATTGGCCACGGCCGGCGACCACACGCCGGCCGAGGCGCTGAAACGCGCCGAGGAGCGCATCAACAAGATGCGCCTGAGTTGAGGTCTGCCAGCCTCTCCGGCCGGCCGGGACGGCGATCGGCGCTGTCCCGGCGCTGGGCGCGCCTGGCGGATGCGATCAATCGCTGGGGCTTCATGGCCCCGTCACTGGTGTTGCTCGGCGCCGTGCTGGCCTACCCGATTCTCTATACCATCGAGATCAGCTTCGCGGAGCTTGATCTCGCCACCTTCCAACCCGGCGAGTGGGTTGGTTGGGACAATTACGTCGAGACGCTGACCGATGACCGGTTCTGGAATGCGCTCAAGGTCACCGGCATCTACCTGCTGTTCGCGCTGCCGCTGCAGATGGTGCTGGGCTTCGCGGTCGCCTTCCTGATCAACGCGCGCTGGCGCGGCGGCGGGGTGGTGCGGTCGCTGTTCCTGATTCCGATGGTGGTGGCGCCGATCGTCGCCGGTGGCATCTGGCGGATGATCCTCGACCCGATCTGGGGTGTCTCCAACTATCTGCTCGGGCTGGTCGGCATCCCGGCGCTC
>DATJEA010000415.1:0-2583 GCA_035497095.1 Acetobacteraceae bacterium
TATCGCCCACCGAGGCGGTCTTGCGCTTCGATCCGCCCAGCACCTTGATGCACTGCACGCGCTTGGCGCCCGAGTTGTCGGCGACTTCCAGATTGCTCTCGACGGAGATCATCTATTCTCTCCTCAGGCCTGAGCGGGAACGGCGGCAGCGTCGGCCGGCTTCTGGGCCAGCGGCCGATCGCCCACGGACTGGCCGTTGCGCTCGATCACCAGCCAGGTCTTGCGCTTGCTGATCGGGCGGCATTCCTCGATCCGCACCGCATCGCCGATCTGGCACAGATTGGCCTCGTCGTGCGCCGCGTAGCGCTTCGAGCGGCGGATGAACTTCTTGTACAGCGGGTGCATGATGCGACGATCGACCAGGACCGTCACGGTCTTGTCCATCTTGTCGCTGGTCACTCGCCCGGTCAGGACGCGCCTCGGCATCGCCCTCCTCCTCTCAGGACTTCACGGCGGAGCGCTTCTGCTCCGCCATGATGGTTTTTACCCGCGCAATATCGCGGCGCACTTCACGCACCCGGCCGACACCTTCGATCTGGCCGGTCGCCCGCTGGAAGCGCAGGTTGAACTGCTCCTTGCGCAGGTCGAGCAGCATGGTCGCGCGCTGGTCGTCGGACTTGGTGCGGATATCGGTCGGCTTGGTTGCTTTGGCCATGTCAGGCGTCCCCAATGCGGGTGACGAATTTGGTCTTGATCGGCAGCTTGGCCGCACCCAGGGTCAACGCCTCCTGGGCCAGCTCCGGCGCCACGCCGTCGATCTCGAACATGATGCGGCCCGGCTTCACGCGGCAGACCCAGAATTCCGGGCTGCCCTTGCCGGAGCCCATGCGGACTTCGGCCGGTTTGGTGGAGACCGGGACATCCGGGAAGATGCGGATCCATACCCGGCCGGCGCGCTTCATCGCGCGGGTGATGGCGCGGCGGGCCGATTCGATCTGCCGGGCGGTGATCCGCTCCGGCTCCAGGGCCTTCAGGCCGAAGGCGCCGAAATTCAGCGCGGTGCCGCCCTTGGCCAGGCCATGGATGCGGCCCTTATGGGCCTTGCGGTATTTGGTGCGCTTGGGGGAAAGCATTGCCTATATCCTTACCGCTGCAATTACCGTTGTGGCGCCTGTTCGGCGGCCCGACGGTCTTGCGCCAGCGGATCATGGGCAAGAATTTCGCCCTTGAAGATCCACACCTTCACGCCGCAGGTGCCGTATGTCGTCTTGGCCGTGGCGACGCCGTAGTCGATATCCGCGCGCAGCGTATGCAGCGGCACGCGGCCTTCGCGATACCACTCGACGCGGGCAATCTCGGCGCCGCCGAGGCGACCGCCGCAATTGATCCGGATGCCCTGGGCGCCGAGCCGCATCGCCGACTGCACCGCCCGCTTCATCGCCCGGCGGAAGGCGACACGACGCTCCAACTGCTGGGCGATGTTCTCGGCCACCAGCATCGCGTCGATCTCCGGCTTGCGGATTTCGACGATGTTCAGCGACACCTCGGACTTGGCCATCTTCGCCAGCGACTTGCGCAGCGTCTCGATGTCCTGGCCCTTCTTGCCGATCACCACGCCGGGGCGGGCGGCATAGATGGTCACGCGCGGCTTCTTCGCCGGCCGCTCGATCACCACCCGCGACACGCCGGCGCCGGACAGCTTCTGGCGCAGATGGTTGCGCAGCAGCAGGTCGGCGTGCAGCAGCTTGGCGTAGTCGGCGCCGGCGAACCAGCGGCTGTCCCAGGTGCGATTGATGCCGAGCCGCAGCCCGATCGGATTGACCTTGTGACCCATATTATGCGGCCCCCTGCGCCGTGTCGGTGGTGGCGGGCTGCACCCGCTCGGCAACGACGATCTTGAGATGGCTGAACCATTTTTCGATCCGCGCCGAACGGCCGCGGCCGCGGGCATGGAAGCGGCGCATGACCACGGATTTGCCGACCTCGGCGCGCGCGACGACCAGCCGGTCGACATCGAGCTGATGGTTGTTCTCGGCGTTGGCGATGGCGCTCTGCAGCACCTTCTTCACGTCCTGGGCGATACGGCGCTTGCTGAAGGTCAGCGTGGCGACGGCGTCGGCGGCTGAGCGGTTGCGGATCAGGCCGGCAACCAGGTTCAGCTTGCGTGGGCTCACCCGGAGATTGCGCAGGACGGCCTGCGCCTCGGTCTCGGGCAGCGCGCGAGGGGTTTTCGGCTTGCTCATGTCAGCCCCGCTTCGCCTTCTTGTCCGACGAGTGTCCGGTGAAGGTGCGGGTCGGCGAGAATTCGCCGAACTTGTGCCCAACCATGTTCTCGTTCACCTGCACCGGCAGGAATTTATGGCCGTTATAGACCCCGAAGGTGAGGCCCACGAACTGCGGCAGGATCGTCGAGCGGCGCGACCAGATCTTGATGATCTCGTTGCGGCCCGACGCGCGCGAAGCCTCCGCCTTGTTGAGCAGGTAGCCGTCGACAAACGGACCCTTCCAAATGGAACGCGCCATGGCCTCAGCCCTTACCCTTGTTGCGACCGCGGATAATCAGGCGGTCGGTGCGCTTGTTGACGCGCGTCTTGTAACCCTTGGTCGGCTTGCCCCACGGGGCGGCCGTCATCCGGTCACCCC
>DATJEA010000416.1:0-5106 GCA_035497095.1 Acetobacteraceae bacterium
CGACGCAGTTCCTGCACGGCCTGACCCAGGCGCTGACGCCGGAGCTCGGGGTCGCCGCGCCCAAGGCGGCGCTGGCGCAGGTGGCGCTGCTGGTGCAGCGCGAGGCGCTGACGCTTACCTATAACGACGTGCTGATGCTGATGGCCGGGGTGTTCTTCCTGGCGGTACCGCTGGTGCTGCTGCTGGCCAAGCCGAAGGCGGCGGTGACGGGGGCGCATTGAGCAAGGCGTTCCTTTTGTTACCAAAAAGAAGCAAAAAACCTTTCATTCGTTTTGGAGACTCCAGCGTCTCCGCGTCACCGCCGTTGCAGGGCGAATGAAAGTTTTTGCGCGCTTTTTTCAAAAAGCGCTGCTTGCTTACTGGCCCCACTCCGCCCGCACCCCCAGCCCGCGCATGAACCGGTCGCGGATCTGCGCCGGGTCGCGGGTGGTCTGGATGGCCGGTTTCTGCATGTCGGTGCGCACCGCGATCAGCCAGGGGCCGGGCTCGGCGAGGGCCTGGGTGACCATTTCCTCGTAATGCGCCTCGTCGGCGGCCCAGGCGCTTTGGGCGAGGCCGGCGCCGCGGGCGATGGCGACGATGTCGGCGCCCTGGCCGGTGGCGGTGGGCTGGCCGCCGGTGATCTGGTAGGCGCCGTTGTCGAGGATCACGATCAGCAGGTTGGTCTGCTTGCGGTTGGCGACCGTGGCCAGACAGCCGAGTTGCATCAGGATCGAGCCGTCGCCTTCCAGCGCCACCACGCGGCGTTGCGGCTGGGCGATCGCGACGCCGAGCGCGATCGGCACGGCGAGGCCCATGCTGCCCAGCATGTAGAAGTTCTGCGGCCGGCGGCCGGCGCCCCACAGGTCGAAATTGCTGTTGCCGATGCCGCCGATCACCGCTTCCTCGTGCTTGAGCAGCGCGACCAGGCGCTGGGTGAGGTCGAAGCGGGCCATCACCTTGGCGTCGGCGCGGGAGAGGGGACGGTTGGAAAATCCGCTCATGGCGTGGGCACCTTTCCGCCGGTGAGTAACGGCGACAGGATCAGGCAGGCCGGCTGCTGGGTGGCCACCGCCTGGCGGATGCTGCGCTCGACGATGAAGTCGCATTCGTCGAGCCGGGTGATGGTGTGGTGCTCGATGGCGATGCTGTCGAGCATCGGGCGCATGGTTTTGGCCACCAGCGCCTGACCGATATTGAACTCGCCCAGCGTGCCGCGCTCGGAGACCAGCAGCAGCACCGGAAGCTGGAACGGCACCGCCAGCGAGGCCAGCGCGTTCGGCAGCGTCGCGAAACCGCTGGTCTGCATCAGCACGATGCCGCGCGTGCCGCCCATCCAGGCGCCGGCGACGATGCCGACCGCCTCCTCCTCGCGGGTGCAGACGAAGGCGGTGAAGAACGCGTCCTCGGTGATGGCGCGGATCAAGGGGGTCAGCACGTTGTCCGGCACGTAGGTGACCAGCCGGACGTCCTGGCGCTTCAGTGCGTCGCGGATGATGTCGAACCAGGCGCTCATGCGGTGAGGTCTCGCAGTTCCGGGATCACCCAGTACGGCGCCTGGCCGCGCTCAACGCGCTGGATGTTGTCGAACGCATTGCGGAAGCGCTTGGCGCGGTTCTCGAAGGTGGGGCCGGCCAGATGCGGGGTCAGCACGACGTTCTCCAGCGCGAACAGCGGGTTGTTCGGCTGCGGCGGCTCACGCTCGAACACGTCGAGCCCGGCGCCGGCGATGGCGCCGGTGGTCAGCGCGGTGTAGAGCGCCGCCTCGTCGACCACCGGGCCGCGGCAGGTGTTGATCAGATAGGCGGTGTTTTTCATCAGCCCGAGTTCGCGGGTCGAAATCATGTGCCGGGTCTCGGCCAGCAGCGGCACGTGCAGGCTGACGATGTCGGACGTGCGCAGCACTTCGTCGAACAGCCGGAAGCGGGCGCCGAGCGCGTCCTCGGCGTCCTCGTTCAGCCGCACGGTGTCGAAATACTGGATGCGCATGCCGAATGCGGTCGCCAGCCGCGCCACTTTCTTGCCGATGGTGCCGAGGCCGATGATGCCGAGGGTCTTGCCGTGGACTTCGTAGACATGGCGCGAGTCCCAGTCATTGCCGCGCCACTGGCCGGAGGCGACCGATTTATGCTGCCAGGTGAGCGAGCGGGCGGCGGCCAGCATCAGCATCAGCGTGTGCTCGGCCACCGCGACCGAGTTGGCGCCGCCATTGTTGCAGATCGGGATGCCGGCCCGCCGTGCGGCTTCGATATCGCATTTGTCGTAGCCGGCGCTGAGCAACTGGATCAGCTTCAGCTTCGGCGCGGCCTGGAAGAAGGCGTCGTTCATGCTGGCGTTGCCGAGGCCGACCAGGTAGTCGCAGCCGGGCATCGCGGCGGCCAGTTCCGGGCTGTCGGCGGTGACCTGCACCAGTTCGAAGCCGGGCGGCGCCATCTCGCGGGCGATCGGGCCATCGGGGGCGCCCGAGGGCACGAACACGATCCTGGGCTGCATGGGCTTCCTCCGCTTGGGTTTGCCGCAGTTTAGCCGGCCTGCGGCAGTGCGGAAGTCCCCCCTTGTTGTATCTGTATTCGTCAATATATTTCCATGCTGTCGCCTTAATTTGCTGTCAGGTTACCGCCTCGCAAAACGGGAGATTCGTCATGTTGTATTGGGCCCTGGTATTCTTTCTGATATCGCTGGTGGCCGGCTTGTTCGGCTTCTCCGGTATCTCGGTGGCCACCGCTGGCGTCGCGCGGTTTCTGTTCTTCATCTTCGTGGTGCTGCTGCTGGTGACGCTGGTTTCCGCGCTGCTGACCGGCGCGCTGATTCTGTAGCGTGCGGCGGCCCGGTGCGCGCCGGGCCGCCCGCCACCTCACCGCAGAATTATGCTGCGCCGCAACAACCCGGTTACCGCCCTTTGAACACCGCCCGGCGCTTTTCCATGAAGGCGCGCCGGCCCTCGACATAATCCTCGCTGTCGAAGCAGGCCTGCACCACCTTTTCGCACAGCGCATGGTCGACGCGCGGCGATTCCTTGACCAGTTCGCCGACCGTGACCTTCAGCGCCGCCATGGTCATCGGCGCGTTGTCGGCGATGGTGGCGCAGTAGCCGCGCACATAGGCTTCCAGCTCCGCCTCCGGCAGCACGCGGTTGACCAGCCCCATGCCGAGCGCCTCGGCGGCGGTGAACTGCCGCGCGGTGAAGAAGATCTCCTTGGTGTGCGCGGGGCCGACCAGGTCCATCAACTGCTTCACCCCCTCGGCGCCATAGCCCAGCCCCAGCCGGGCCGCCGGCACGCCGAACTTGGCCCCCTCGGCGGCGATGCGCAGGTCGCAGGCCACCGCGATGCCCACCCCGCCGCCGATGCAATAGCCGCGGATCATGGCGATCACCGGCTTCGGGCAGACCGTGATGCGCCGCTCCGCTTCGGCGGAAATGCCGTCGTAATGCGCCACCTGCGCCGCCGAGGCGCGCTGCTGCTCGAACTGCGAGATGTCGGCGCCGGCGACGAACGCCCGCTCGCCGGTGCCGGTCAGCACCACCACGCGCACCGCCGGATCGGCCTCGAAGCGATCGAGGATCGCCGGGATCGCCTCCCACATCTCCAGCGAGACCGCGTTGCGGCGGTCCGGATTGTTGAAGATCATCCAGCCGATCGCGCCGTCGATCCGGGCGATCATCTTGCCGGTCGGCAGCGTGATCTCCTGCACATCGTCCATGGTCGATTCTCCCTATGCAAACACCCCCTATGCAAATGCGGGGCGCCGCGAGACGATCAGCAAACCCGCATCCTCGCCAGAAGGCAACGCCCCATGAGCAAACCCCGCCTGCGCGACCTCGGCATCACCCCCGGCCTGCTGCCGCCCGGCCGGCTCAACGCCATCACCGATGTGGCCGGGGTGCGGGTCGGCACCGCCAGCCTGGTCAGCGACACGCCGCATGTGGTGCGCACCGGCGTCACCGCGATCTGGCCGCGCGGGCCGGAAATCTGGCACGATTATTGTTTCGCCGGCACCCATAGCTTCAACGGCAACGGCGAGATGACCGGCCTGCCGTGGATCGCCGAGCAGGGCCTGCTCGGGGCGCCGATCTGCATCACCAACACCTATTCGGTCGGCACCGTGCGCGACGCGATCTGCGCCGTGGCGGTGCGCGACGGCGCCACCCAGGCGTTCCACCTGCCGGTCGCAGCCGAGACCTATGACGGCTGGCTGTCCGAAAGCGAGCGCTTCCCGGTCACCACCGACCTCGCCTTCCAGGCGCTCGACGGCGCCAGCGCCGGCCCGGTCGCCGAGGGCAATACCGGCGGCGGCACCGGCATGATCTGCCACGAATTCAAGGGCGGCACCGGCACGTCGTCGCGCCTCGCCGCGGTCGACGGCGCCAGCTACACGGTCGGCGCGCTGGTGCAGGCCAATTACGGCGACCGCGACCTGTTCCGGGTCGACGGCGTGCCGGTCGGCCGCCATATCGGCCGCGACATCGTGCCCTCGCACCGCACCATGCCGCGCGAGGCCGGCAGCATCATCGTCATCCTGGCCACCGACGCGCCGCTGCTGCCGATCCAGTGCCAGCGCCTGGCGCGGCGCGCCACCACTGGCCTGGCCTGGGTCGGCGGCATCGGCTCCAACGGCAGCGGCGACATCTTCCTCGCCTTCTCCACCGCCAACCACATCCATGCCGGCGCACCGATCAGCCCGGCCCGCATGCTGGCGCCGGAAGCCATGACCGCGCTGTTCCAGGCCGCCGCCGAAGCCACCGAGGAAGCCATCCTCAACGCGCTGGTCGCCGCCGAGACGATGACCGGGCGTGACGGCCGTACCGTGCACGCGCTGCCGCATGACCGGCTGGTGAACGCGATGCGCCGCCCCCGCTAGCCCGCCATTGCTTTCCTTCCGCGGCGTCCCGGTGTAAGCGCCGCGCATGAGCACCGATGTCGCCACCGAGATCGCCCGCCGGCGCACCTTCGCCATCATCTCCCACCCCGACGCGGGCAAGACCACGCTGACGGAAAAGCTGCTGCTGTTTTCCGGCGCGATCCAGATCGCCGGTTCGGTCAAGGCGCGCAAGGCGACGCGCCACGCCACCTCGGACTGGATGGAAATCGAGAAGCAGCGCGGCATTTCGGTCGCCAGCTCGGTGAT
>DATJEA010000417.1:0-3248 GCA_035497095.1 Acetobacteraceae bacterium
GCCGAAGGGGTTCCAGGTGATCCCGGATGGCGAGCGGCTGCTGCTGCTGCTGCCGGGCGGCGGCGGCATGGGCGACCCGGCGACGCGCGATCCGGCGCTGGTGGCGCGCGATGTGCGCGACGGGCTGGTTTCGACGGCGGCGGCGCGTGCGCTATACAAGGTGGTATTGGCTGCCGATGGCAGCGTGGACGCGGCGCAGACCGCGGGATTGAGGAGGATTTCATGAGCCTGCCCCGTGACACGAGCTTGCGCTGTGACCTGATTCTGCGCGATGCGACGATCTTCGGCGGCACCGGGGCGGCGCGCACCCGGGGCGACGTGGCGGTGCGCGGCGACCGGATTGTGGGGGTCGGCGATCTCGGCGCGATGGCGGCCGACCGTGAGGTGATGGCGACCGGCATGGCGGTGGCGCCGGGGTTTATCGACGCGCACACGCATGACGACCGCGCCGTGCTGTGCGGGCCGGAATGCATGTTGTGCAAGATGAGCCAGGGCGTCTCGACCGTCGTGGTGGGCAATTGCGGCATCAGCCTGAGCCCGGTGAAGATGAGCAAGCGTCCGGTGCCGCCGCTCGATCTGCTCGGCGATGAAAGCTGGTGGACCTTCGGCAGCTTCGGCGAATACGCCGACCGGCTGGCCAGCACGCCGGCGCCAGTGAACACCTATGCGCTGATCGGCCATATGTCGCTGCGGGTCGAGGCGATGAACGGCGACACCCAGCGCGCGGCGAGCGATGCCGAGGCGGCGCAGATGGAAAAGCGGCTGGGCGAGTGCCTGGCCGAGGGCGCCAGCGGGTTTTCGACTGGGCTGTATTATCCGCCGAATATGATGGCGCCGACCAGCGAGGTGATCGCGGTGGCGCAGGCGTTGCGTGGGGCGGGTGGCATCTATGTCAGCCACATGCGCGACGAGGCGTCGCTGGTGCTCGACTCGATCAACGAGACGGCGGAGATCGGTCGGGGCGCGGGGGTGCCGGTGGTGATCAGCCACCATAAATGCTCGATGCCGGAGAATTTCGGCCGCTCGGTGGAGACGCTGGCGCTGATCGAGCGGCTGGCGGCGCAGCAAAGCGTGGCGTTCGACATCTATCCGTACTATGCCGGCTCCACCGTGCTGATGGCGGACCGGGTGCGCCCGGATGTGCCGATCAAGATCGCCTGGTCGGTGCCGCATCCGGAGATGGAAGGCCGGATGCTGGCCGAGATCGCGCAGCAGTGGAACACCAGCCTGAAGGAAGCGGCCGAGCGGCTGCTGCCGGCCGGCGCGATCATGTTCCAGATGGACGAGCCGGACGTGCAGCGGATCATGAAGCACCCGCTATCGATGATCGGCAGCGACGGGTTGCCGCACGATAAGTTCCCGCATCCGCGGCTGTGGGGCTGTTTTCCGCGCGTTTTGGGGCATTATTCGCGCAAATTGAAGCTGTTCAGCATGGAAACCGCGGTGCACAAGATGACCGGGCGGGTGGCCGAGGTGTTCGGGATCGTCGATCGCGGGGTGATCCGCGAGGGCGCCTATGCCGATCTGGTGCTGTTCGACCCGGCGACGGTGAAGGATGCCGCCGATTTCGATCATCCGACCCGGCCGGCGATCGGCATCCTGGAAACCTGGGTGAATGGCCAGAGCGCCTATGTGCTCGGCCAGGGCGCGACCGAGGCGCGGGCCGGGCGACTGGTCTCGCGCAACAAGGCCTGACCAGGGGCGGCGATTGGGGTGGCGGCGACGGGGTGGCCCGGCGGGCAAACTGGTGTAATATGCCGCCGCGCGCCGCTCCTGGCGCGGCGATCCGGTGGCGGGAGGGTGCGCGTTGCGCGGGGCTGAGGCAGACCAACGACCGCGCCGGTTGCGCGCGCCGGCCTGTGCCGCGTGACATCTCTCTTCCCACCGCCGCACCAGGTTTGACCCCACCCGAATTTGAATCGAGACCGACGTGAGCGACACGCCTGACGACCCGGCCGCCGGTGGCGAGCCGCCATCCGACACGATGCCGGTGGTGCTTGAGGAGGAGATGCGCCGCTCCTACCTCGATTACGCGATGTCGGTCATCGTCAGCCGGGCGCTGCCGGATGCGCGTGACGGGCTGAAGCCGGTGCATCGGCGGATCCTGTTCGGCATGCAGGAATCCGGCTTCACCGCCGACAAGCCGTATCGCAAATCCGCCCGCGTGGTCGGCGACGTGATGGGCAAATACCATCCGCACGGCGACGCCTCGATCTACGACGCCATGGTACGCATGGCGCAGAGCTTCTCGATGCGGCTGCGGTTGATCGACGGGCAGGGCAATTTTGGCTCGGTGGACGGCGATCCGCCGGCGGCGATGCGCTACACCGAGGCGCGGCTGGCGCGGGCGAGCAGCTATCTGCTCGGCGATATCGACCGCGACACGGTGGATTTCCAGCCGACCTACGACGAGTCGGACAACGAGCCGAAAGTGTTGCCGGCGGCGTTCCCGAATCTGCTGATCAACGGCGCCGGCGGCATCGCGGTCGGCATGGCGACCAATATCCCGCCGCATAATCCCGGCGAGATCGTCGATGCCACGCTGGCGATTATCGGCAACGCGGAGATCAGCCTGGAAGAGTTGATGCAGATCGTGCCGGGACCGGATTTCCCGACCGGCGGCATGATCCTCGGCCGCGGCGGCATCCGTTCGGCGTTCGAGACCGGGCGCGGCTCGCTGGCGATTCGCGCCCGCGCCGAGATCGAGGAGATCCGCAAGGATCGCCACGCCATCGTGGTCACCGAGATCCCGTATCAGGTCAACAAATCGACACTGCTGGAACGCATCGCGGACATGGTGCGCAGCAAGCAGGTGGAGGGCATCAGCGATCTGCGCGACGAGAGCGACCGCTCCGGCATGCGCATCGTGATCGAGCTGAAGCGCGACGCCACGCCCGAGGTGGTGCTGAACCAGCTCTATCGCTTCACCCAGTTGCAGACCAGTTTCGGCGTCAACATGCTGGCGCTCGACCTCGGCCAGCCGCGGCTGATGGGGCTGAAGGACGCGCTGCAGGCGTTCATCCGGTTCCGCGAGGAGGTGATCCTCCGCCGCTCCCGTTTCGACCTCGCCAAGGCGCGCGAGCGGGCGCACACGCTGGTCGGCCTGGCGATCGCGGTGGCCAATATCGACGAGGTGATCCGGCTGATCCGCGCCAGCCCGGACGCCGCCACCGCCCGCGTGGCGCTGATGCAGCGCGACTGGCCGGCCGAAGAGGTGCTGCCGCTGCTGGCGCTGATCGAGGACGAGC
>DATJEA010000418.1:0-4751 GCA_035497095.1 Acetobacteraceae bacterium
GGTCGGTCATCAGCCGGCCGTGATCGGCCTCGTAATGGCGCAGGATGGCGGCGATGTCGGTATCGGCGCCGTCGGCCAGCTTGATCAGCCAATGCTCAAGCTCGACATTATAATGACTGCGCGACATGGTGAGACCTGCCGCGGCCTGCATCGAGTTGCGGCAGAGTTCGTTGAACCGTCCGAGCAAGGCCTTTAGATCGATCGCCGCCATGTATCCCCCCTTGGCACGCCGAAACCACCCGGCCGTGGGTCAGCCGGGGTGCGGTGCGGGCGCACGATAGGATTACGGGTCGGGCGGTGTCCAGCGGGAGACGATGCTATGCTATCAATAATTACGTGAAGTGGCACGGGAGAGCTTGGCAATGAGCGACTGGCCTGAGGGCATCGATATGGAGGCGCTGCTGGCGCCGATCGAGGGGGAGGCGCCGGCGGGTGTCGATCTGCGGGAGGATTTCTCGCCGCAATCGCTGTATTTCCGCATGCGCGACGCGCGCTCCGAAGCACGGGCGGCGGAGCGCACGGCAGACGCCAACCCGGGCGAGGAGAGCGCGCCGCCGCCGCAGTGGAAGGCGGTGCGCGATCTGGCGGTGACGGCGCTCAGCACCAAGACCAAGGATCTGGAGGTGGCCGCCTGGCTGACCGAAGCGCTGGTGCGCAGCGACGGGCTGCGCGGGCTGGCGGCCGGGGCGCATCTGCTCGCCGGGCTGGCCGAGACGCTGTGGGACAGCAACCTGTATCCGATGCCCGACGAGGACGGCATTGAGACGCGGGTGACGCCGGTCTCGGGCCTGAACGGCGCGGGCGGCGGCGGCACGCTGGAGCAGCCGCTGCGCAAGCTGCCGATTTTCACCCGGCCGGACGGCAACCAACTGTTCTACTGGCAGTACGAGCAGGCCGAGGAGCTGAAGAAAATCACCGATCCGGCGCGCATCAAGGCGCGCCTGGCCGCCGGCGCGCTGCCGCTGGAGCAGGTGGAGACCGAGGCGCGGGCGGCCGGGCAGGCGCATTTTGCCGGCTTGCGGCGGGCGGCCAAGGCGGCGGCGGCGGAATGGGAGCGCATGGGCCGGGTGATGGATGAGAAGGCCGGCGCCGATGGCCCGCCGACCAGCCAGGTGCGCGAACTGGTGCAGGCGTTGCTCAGCCTTGCCCAGCGCTATGCGCCGCCCGAGGTGGAGGACGCGGCCGAAGAGGAGGCGGCGGACGGGCAGGACGCGGCTTCCGGGGAGGGTGGCATGGTCGTGGCCGGCGGGCTGGCGATGCGCCCGGCGCATGCGGTGGTGAACCGCGAGGACATGCTGAAGGAACTGGCGCGGATCAGCGAATATTTCCGCAAGACCGAGCCGCAATCGCCGCTGGCCTACACGCTGGAGGAAGCGATCCGGCGCGGCCGCCTGAGTTGGCCGGAACTGCTGGCCGAACTGGTCTCCGACACCGCGGTGCGCGACAGCATTCTGACCCAACTGGGCATCCGGCCGGTGGTGGAGCCGCCGGCGGGTGGATAATGTTGCGCGAGCAGCTATTTGCTGCCACGGTAACGTGAAAGGTTCATTGACCAACGACAAGCTGCGTGTCTAACGTGCGAACCGTTCGCTGGCAGGGGGCGGGCTGACCGAGGTTGGCCTGTTCCTGGCTGCGTTATATCGGTGCGCGATTTCGAACCGGGCAGGGAGAAAGCCATGAGTGGCAGTGTTCATGATAAATTGAACCGCGTTCGCAAGCCGCGGGTCCACATCACCTACGAAGTCGAGACGGAAGGGGCTCAGGTTCAGCGCGAACTGCCGTTCGTCGTGGGTGTGATGGGCGATTTTTCCGGCGACCCGACGCAGCCGCTGCGGCCGATGGGCGAGCGCAAGTTCATCCAGATCGACCGCGACAACTTCAACGACGTGATGGCGCGCATGACGCCGGGCGTGAAGCTGAAGGTGGACAACACGCTGGCCGGCGACGGCAGCCAGATGGCGGTCGACCTGAAGTTCAACTCGATGGATGATTTCGAGCCGGCGAAGATTGTCGATCAGGTGCCGGCGCTGAAGGCGCTGATGGAGACGCGCAACAAGCTGCGCGACCTGATGAGCAAGGTCGACCGCTCGGAAGACCTGGAGAACCTGCTGGAGCAGGTGCTGAAGAACGAGGACGAACTGAAAACCCTGTCGGGCCAGCTCGGCATCGACAAGAAGGAGGGCTGATCAATGTCTGGTGCTCAAGCAGCCCCCGGAGGCGCCGCGACCGAGACCACCGAGGGCCTCAATATCCTCGACCAGGTGGTGGCCGCGACCAAGCAGACCGAACCGGATCGGGCGCAGGACCTGGTCAAGACGCTGGTCGAGCAGGCGCTCTCCGGCACGGTGACGTTCGACAAGAACCTGACCCGCACCTTCGATCGCGCCATCGCGGCGATCGATCGCAAGATGTCGGACCAGTTGAACGCGATCATGCATGCGCCGAAGTTCCTGAAGCTCGAAGGCAGCTGGCGCGGGCTCAACCACCTGGTGATGAACAGCGAGACCGGGACGTCGCTGAAGATCAAGGTGCTGAACGCGACCAAGCGCGACCTCACCCGTGACCTGACCAAGGCGGTGGAGTTCGACCAGAGCCAGTTGTTCAAGAAGATCTACGAGAACGAGTTCGGCACCCCCGGCGGCGAGCCGTATGGTTCGCTGATCGGCGATTATGAGTGGAGCAACCACCCGGACGACGTGGAGACGCTGCGGCTGATCTCCAACGTGGCGGCGGGCGCCTTCGCGCCGTTCGTGTCGGCGGCGGCGGCGCAGATGTTCGGTTTCGATGACTGGACCGAGCTGTCCAAGCCGCGCGACCTGGCGAAGATTTTCGAGACCCAGGAATACGCCAAGTGGCGCAGCTTCCGCGAGAGCGATGATGCCCGTTTCGTTTCGCTGGTGATGCCGCGGGTGATCGCGCGCCTGCCTTATGGCGCCGCGACCAAACCGATTGAGGAATTCAACTACGAGGAAGCGCCGTACGACAGCAGCGGCGCGGCGCGGCCGATGGGCCATCATGACTATTGCTGGATGAATGCCGCCTATACCATGGGCGTGCGGATGACCGATGCGTTCGCCAAATACGGCTTCTGCGTGGCGATCCGCGGCGCCGAGGGCGGCGGCAAGGTGGAGGGGTTGCCCAACCACGTGTTCACCTCCGACGACGGCGATATGGACGCGCAGTGCCCGACCGAGATCGGCATCACCGACCGGCGCGAGTTCGAACTGTCCAACCAGGGCTTCCTGCCGCTTTGCCACTACAAGAATACCGATTATGCGGTGTTCTTCGGTGCCCAGACGGTGCAGAAGGCGAAGAAATACGATCGCCCGGAGGCCACCGCCAATGCCGCGATTTCGGCGCGCCTGCCCTATATCATGGCCTCCAGCCGGTTCGCGCATTTCCTGAAGGTGATGGCGCGCGACAAGATCGGCAGCTTCCAGGAAGCCTCCGATGTCGAGATCATGCTGAACCGTTGGATCAAGAACTACGTCAACGCCAACGAGAACGCCGGCCAGGAGTCGAAGGCGAAATATCCGCTGCGCGAGGCCAAGGTGGAAGTGCGCGAGATTCCGGGCAAGCCGGGTTCGTACAACGCTGTGGCGCATCTGCGGCCCTGGCTGCAGATGGAAGAGCTGACCACCAGCATGCGCATGGTCGCGCGCATTCCGCAGAAGGCCTGATCCTGGGCCCGGTTCTGCCGAATCCGGTGGGACCGGGTCGCTGGTGCCGGACGTGACAGACGAACCTGACATGGCGGGCCCGACCGACGAAGCGGGCCCGCCCGACGCATCGGACCTCCCGACAACCGGGGGCGTTTCGGCCGCTGACGAGGCGCCGCCGTTGCGCGATGCGGTGCTGTCCGGGCGCTTTTTTTCGGCCGGGTTTCGCGAACGGGCCGAGCGTCTCGCCGTGTTCACCGCGGTTGGCGGCGCGGCGACCCCGCAGGCCTGGTTCGGCGATGCGGCGGCGCAGCGCTTTGCCAGCCAACCCGACGGCATCCGCCTGATGCTGGACCGCGATATCGCGGCGATCGACACGCTGATCAGCGAGCAGTTGGACGCGATTCTGCACCACCCGCGGCTCGCGCGGTTGGAGGGCAGTTGGCGGGGCCTGTTCTGGCTGGCTGACGGGTTCGAACCGAGCAATCGGCTGATGATCAAGGTGCTGAACGCCGGCTGGCCGGAAATCTGCCGCGACCTGGAACGGGCTGCCGAATTCGACCAGAGCCACATCTTCCGCAAGATCTACGAGGATGAGTTCGGCATGCCTGGCGGTCAGCCCTACGGGTTGCTGATCATCGATCATGAGGTGCGGCATCGGCCCGCCGCCGAGGCACCGACCGACGATGTGACCGCGCTGAAACTGCTCGCCGCGGTGGCTGCCGCGGCATTCGTGCCGACCGTGCTGGCCGCGGCGCCGACGCTGCTGGAAGTGGATGGGTTTGCCGATCTCGCCGGCGTCGCCGATCCGGCGGCGCCGCTGCGCACCACCGACTACGCCCGCTGGCGCGGCCTGTTCACCCAGGAGGATATCCGCTTCATCGCGGTGACCCTGCCGCGGGTGCAGGCCCGGCCGCCCTGGCCGGATGATCCGGCGCGGCGCGACGGCTTCCGCTATCAGGAATTTGCCGGCGATGTTGGCGCCCGGGTCTGGTCGAACGCCGGCTACTGCTTCGCCGCCACGGTGCTGCGGGCATTCGCCGCGTTTGGCTGGCCGGCGGATGTGCGCGGCGTGGAAACCGACCGGCGCGC
>DATJEA010000419.1:0-5484 GCA_035497095.1 Acetobacteraceae bacterium
CTCGCCCATCGCGGCTACGTGCTGGTCAACGGCCGCATCACCATGGCCGGCACCGGCGCCGAACTGCTCGCCCGACCGGAGATTCGGGCAGCCTATCTTGAGGGTGGGCACCAGTAGGCAAGCGCCCGCACACTCCAATGGATGAAAAGTTTCTTTGCTTCCTTCTGTTCACAAAAAGAAGATTCCTTTCTGGCTTGGATAACCCGCCCGGCATGCGTATCAAGGCGCCACCGATAGCTGGAAAGCCCGCGCCATGACCGACCTGCCCGATCGCCTGTCCAACAACCCGAACAGCAAGTTCCACGACGCCGCCCTGCTGGAGCGCGGCATCGGCATCCGCTTCAACGGCGCCGAGAAGACCAATGTCGAGGAATACTGCATCAGCGAGGGCTGGATCCGCGTCGCCGTCGGCAAGACCGTCGATCGCCACGGCGCGCCGCTCACCATGATGCTGCGCGGCAAGGTCGAGCCCTATCTGCGGGATGAAGGCGCGTAGCACCCGCTTCACCGCCCGCGCATCCTCGCCGGGGCCGGCGCCGGGGCCATGGGCCACGCCGCTTTCGCTACGGCCGCAGCGTGATCACCGGGTTGGCGCACAGGTCGAGCCCGGCGATCTCGCGCGCCGGCGCGCCGCCATCGAACTCCACATGCGCATCGAACCGGCAGCCGCCGTTCCTGCCGAACGGCAGTTGCAGCGTCTCGCCATTGGCCAGCGCCACCGCCCCCAGCAGGTCGTGCGCCGCACCATCGCCGGCTTCCGGCCGCAGCGCGAATTCCAGCACCGCGTGGCCCGACTCGTTGGTCAGCCGCACGCCTTGCGGCGCCACCGTCGGCACCTGGTCGGCCGTGGTCCAGCCGGGCTTGATGTTGATCGCCGGATTCTCGCACAGATCGAGCCCCCGCCGCTCCTCGGCGGCGCGGTTGTCGAACACCACGCGCAGATCGGCGGCACAGGCGCCCTGATAGGTCACGGTCACGCTCTCGCCCACCGACACGCTGCTATGCGGCAGCAGATCGTCACCCCATTGCGTCGCCTCGGCCGGCGAGATGAACACCTGCTGGATCGCCCGGCCGCTGCCGTTATGCAGCACCACCTGATGCTGCGCCTCCAGCACCGCTTGCGGCAGTTGCGCATTGGCGCCGGTGAACGCCAGTTGCTTGTCGCGGCAGAGATTCTGGCCGAGCTGCAACTCGCGGCTGGCATCCTCGTAGATCACCTGCACGTCGAACGCGCATTCGCGGGTGCGGCCCAGCCGCAGCCTGATGCTGTCGCCCGGCGCCAGCGTCGCCTCGCCCAGCCGGTCCTCGCCCCAGGCATCGGCGCTGGATGGCGAGACATAGATCTCGTTCACCGCCCGGTCGCTGTTGTTGACGATGGTCAGCACCCGCTCGCCCAGCGGGCCGCGCGGTGGGCGCACCGTTTCGGCGCGCACCGGGCCCGCCGCCAGCAGGCCCGCCAGCAACAAGCCCCGTGTCATCATGGCTGCGATGTAATGCATGAATGCTGCATACATCCAATTCGCGGATCGCGCGCCAGGGCAATACACGAATGGTTGCATCGCGGCCGCCGCATGTCATGTTACCGCCATGTCAGACAGCACACCCAAGCCGACCGAAACCACCCCTGCCCCGCCGGCCGAAGCGCCACAACCCAAGCCGGCGCCGAAGCTGCCGAAGGAGATCGGCGGCGTCGAAGGCCCGGACCCGACCCGCTATGGCGACTGGCAGCACAAGGGCCGCGTCACCGATTTCTAGCCGGCGCCTGCCATTTCGGCGGCTGCGTCGCGCCCACCTGGCCGGTGATCCGGTCATACGCCTCCGGCCGGCGGTGCTTGTCGAAGGCGAAGATCGTGGTGCGGCCGAGGGTGCACATATCCAGGTCGCAATCGGCGGTGATCAGCTCGTCGCCCCAACTGGTGGCCATGGCGGTGATCTCGCCCTGCGGATTGACGATGATCGAGTGGCCGAACAACTCGCAGCCATCCTCGGTGCCGGCCTTGGCGCAGGCGATGGCGAAGGTGGCGTTCTGGTAGGCGCCGGCCTGCACCGACAGGTGGGAGTGGAACACGCGCAGATGATGCGCCTCGAACCCGCCGGCCGACTGGTTCAGGCTCGGGGTGTTGTAGCCGCACATCGCCAGTTCCACCGATTGCAGCCCGAGCATCCGCCAGGCCTCCGGCCAGCGACGGTCGTTGCAGATCAGCATGCCCATATTGACGCCAGCAAGATCGCCGGCGGGCGCGTTTATCACCGGAAAACCGAGGTTTCCGACCTCGAAATAGCGCTTTTCCAGGTGCTGAACCGCCCGTTTCGGGTCGAATTCGGCATGCCCGGGCAGATGCACCTTGCGGTATTTGAGCAGGATGTCGCCCGCCGGCGAGACCAGGATGGCGGTGTTGTAGTGGTGGCCGTCCGCGGTGCGCTCGGCGTAGCCGAGATGGAAGCTGATGCCGTATTTGCGCGCCGCGTCGAACAGCGGCGCGGTGGCGTTGGACGGCATCGCGGTTTCGAACCAGCGATCGGCCTCGGCGCGGTCCTCGTGGTAGTGGCGCGGGAAGAAGGTGGTCAGCGCCAGTTCCGGGAACACCACCAGCTGCACGCCGCGGGCATAGGCGCGCTCCATCAGCCGCACCATGCGGGCGACGGCAACCTCGCGGCCCTCCGCGAGCTGGATGGGGCCAAGCTGGGCGGCGGCGACGGTCAGTATCCGTGGCATGTGTGATCCTGCAATTCTTCGCCGCTGGCGAGGTCGCCGGCAGCCAGGTTGACGCGGTCGGTGAGGAGGATGAAGCCGTCCGCGGCGCCGACCAGCACCAGCGTCTGGCGGCCGATATCGGGGGCCGCCAGCAGGCGGAACGGGTTGGCGGCAAGCTCGGCGCCATGCAGCCGCATCGCCTGGTAGGGATGGCCGGCAAGCCCGCCGGGCAGCGCGGCCCAGGTGTCGCCGATGGCGGCGGTGGCCAGCCTGGCGCGGATATCGGCGCGCAGGCAGTCGACATGGATGTGCAACTGGTTCTGGGTTCGCCCGGCCTCGCTGTTGATCGCCAGGCTGGTGGCGTCGCGCGGCAACTCATGCCCCAGCAGGGCGGAGACATGCGCGCGGGCGGCCCAGGCGGCGGCGAAATAGTTGGGAGCGTCGGGCGCCAGGATGGCGGGGTCCTCGATGCCGGTGATCTTGGCGGTGGGCATCAGCAGGAACTGGGCGATGCCGACCAGATCCTTCAGCAGCACCGTGCCGCCCTTCAGGTCGACTTCGGCGCAGGGTGCCGGGCTGCCGCGCACCACCATGTTCGGCACGCAGCGGTCATGGACGATCTGCCACAGCGCGTCCGGATTGGCGGCACGCGCGGTCGCCATGCCGCCGAGCAGCAGCGCCAGGGCGAGCAGGGTGGCGGACAGCCGGCCGAACACGGGATCAGGCCGGCGGGGTGGCGCCGGTCTGGCGCCGGTCTGGCCGGTGATCGGGCCGTACCATTGCGGGCGGCGATGCGCGGCGAAGTTGAACATCTTCTCCTTGCCCTGCCGGCAGGCGTCCAGATCGCAATCGGCGACGATGATCTCATCGCCCAGCGTCTTGGCCTCGGCGACGATCCGGCCATTCGGGTCGACGATGCAGGAGCCGCCGATCAGCCCGGAGCCGTCCTCATTGCCGGCCTTGGCGACCGCGACCGCCCAGGTGGCGTTCATGTAGGCGTTGGACTGCGCCGCCAGTTGCGAGTGGAAGGTGCGCAGGCCCTGGTCCTCGGTATCGCCGCCATTGGGGTCGTAGGCGGCGGAATTATAGCCGACGCAAACCAGTTCCACGCCGGCCAGCGCCAGCACCCGCCAGCCCTCCGGCCAGCGCCGATCGTTGCACACCAGCATCCCCATCACCCCGCCGGCCAGCGAGGGGGGGGCGCGAAAGGTGGGAAAACCGAGATCGCCATATTCGAAATAGCGCTTCTCCAACTGCTGGAACCGGGCGCCGGGGCGCGGCTCCACCGAGCCGGGCAGGTGGATCTTGCGATATTTGCCGATCAGGCTGCCATCGGGTGCGACCAGGATCGCGGTGTTGAAGCGCTTGCCGTCCTCGGTCAGCTCGGCATAGCCGACATAAAAGCCGACACCGAGCGCGCGGGCCCGGTCGAATAATTTCTGCACGTTCGGGTTGGGCATCGCGCGCTCGAAATAGCGGTCGAGCTCCTGCGTGCTGTCGAACAGCCAGCGCGGAAAGAAGGTGGTGAAGGCAAGCTCCGGAAACACCACCAGCCTCGCCCCGGCGGACGCCGCCTGCTCCAGCAGCGCCAGCATGCGGGCGAGCGTGTGCGCGCGGCTGTCGGCGCGCTGGGTGCCGGCCATCTGGGCGCCGGCGACGCGCAGGATGCGGGTCATGGGCGGGCGCCGTCAAAGCAAGGAAGGTGTTCTTTTTTGCAAAAAAGAACCAAAAAACTTTCACGACTTTGGTGACACGGCGGCGCCAGCGCACGGACAGGAATAAAGTTTTTTTGCTTCTTTTTGTTCACAAAAAGAAGACTTGCTTGCTTCCTCAATTCACTTGCCTCCGCACGAACCGCCCGCTGCCCGGCGTCGCCAGCACCTGCTTGCCGTCCCAGATGGTGCGCCCGCGCAGCACCGTGGCGGCGACCCGGCCGCGCATCCGGCGGCCGTGATACGGCGACCAGCGCAGCTCCGGCCGATCGACGATGCTGGCTTCGTCGAACGTATAGTCGGCCCGCTCCATCACCAGCAGATCGGCGTCCGAGCCGACCCGGATGGCGCCCTTCTTCGGGTAGAGGCCATGCAGCTTGGCGCTGCGCTCGGCGCAGTAGGTGGCCATCAGCGTCGGCGACAGGCCGCGTTCGTCGAGCAGGGTGAACATCAGCGGCGCGTAGCTTTGCTGGCCGGTGAGGCCGGCGCCGTTGGCGAAGATGTCCGGCGAGGTCTTGCGGTCGGCCGGCCAGGGCGCGTGGTCGGTGGAGATGTACGCCACCTTGTCCTGCAGCAGTGCGGCCCACATCCGCTCCACTTCCTCCTTGGTGCGGAATGGCGGGTTGCATTTGCCGCGCCCGCCGAGGCGGATGATGTCCTCCTCGGTCATGCACATATACTGGATGCAGGCCTCCCCGGTGGTGTTGGCGCCCATCGCGCGGAAGCTGGCGGCGATGTCGAAGCCGCGGGCCAGCGAGGAATGCGCGATATGCACATGGGCGCCGGTTTGCAGCCCGATCTCGAAGATCTCCAGGTCGGCCATGGTCTCGGCCAGCGGCGGGCGGGTGCGGCAATGCCAGATCGCGCTGGTGTTGCCGGCGGCGCGCGCCTCGGCGGTCAGCCGCTCCACCAGTTCCTGGTCTTCGTTATGCACGGCCACCGGCAGGCCGGTCTTGGCGATGCTCTCGAAGGCGGCGACCATGGTCGGGTGGTCGATGCGCGGGAAGCGGACCGCGTCGTATTCATAGGTCGAGAGCTTGAAGGCGCTGATCCCGGCCGCCGCCAAGCCGGCGATGG
>DATJEA010000420.1:0-2721 GCA_035497095.1 Acetobacteraceae bacterium
CTGCGCCGCCGCCCCGCAAGCCGGCCGGCTGCTGCGCCCGCTCTGCCGGATGTTCGCCGTAGCACCCCCGGCCTACATCGCCCGCCCCGCTCCGCCACCCCGTGTCCGGCCCCGCCAGCCCAGGCCGCACAAACCGAAGCCGCCGCCCTTCGCCGAACATTCGCCGTATCGCTGGCCCTTCGTCCCGCACCGCCTGCGCCTGCGCGTCCCCGGCCTCCGCCGCCCGAAACCGCCCGACTGAGCCGAAAGACTCCTGCCAGCCAGCAAAAATGCCGCCGCCGCCGCGCTGCCGGCTGTCACCCCGGACGCCAAGGGCGGCATCCGGGACGGCGCCTCCAGGCGCAATCGCCGGCCGGTTCACGGCGGCCCTGATCAACAGATCATGCGATAATGGCCAAATCCCGCGTTTGCGCCGATGATCCGTATCGCCCAGCATGGCGCCGCGGCGAGGCAGGGATTGCGGCATGTATTTCGACCTTCGGCTGTGGCGGATGACGCGGGGCATGCGGCTGGCGATGCTCGGCGGCGTGGCGCTCGGGCTGCTGGCGCTGGCGGTCGGCATCGCCCGCTTCGCCTTCCTCGGCGTGGCGCTGGCGGCGGTGTTCGCCGGCGGCAGCCTGGCCCAGGTGGCGCTGCCGCTGGCCGCCGCGGGGACCGGCTGCGGCGCGGACGCGGGCTGAGGCGGCCCCGCTGCCAGCGTAAGGCGAGACGGTCGAGCCGCGCCAGGATGCGGCGCAGGCGGACCCAGACCAGCACCAGCAGCGGCGCCAGCGCCGGATGGTGCGCGGCGACCGCGGCCACCCCGCCGCTCGACCGCGTCACCCTCGATCTGCCCGCCGGCCAGACCGTCGCCCTGGTCGCGCAGGACAGCTACCTGTTCAACGACACGCTGGAAGCCAATATCCGCATGGCCCGCCCGGAAGCGACCCCCACCGAACTCGACGCCGCCATCGCCCGCGCCTTTCTGAAAGACGCCCCTGGTGCTCGACGAAGCCACCTCCCATCTCGACGCGATCAGCGAGGCCCAGGTCCGCACCGCGCTGGAAACCCTGATGACCAACCGCACCGTGCTGGTGATCGCCCACCGCCTGTCCACCATCCGCCATGCCGACATCATCCTGGTGATGCAGGACGGCCGCGTGGTGGAAGCCGGCAGCCATGCCAGCCTGCTGGCGCGCCGCGGCGCCTATGCCCGGCTCACCGCCTGGCAAATGGGCGGGCTGGAACTGGCGGGCCGCTAACCGCCCCGCGCCAGCACCACCTCGCGCCGCCAGACATACAGCCCGGCGGCCACGATGATCAGGATGCCGGCCCAGGTCCAGCCATCCGGGTATTCGCCCCAGATCAGCATCCCCATCGCCGTGGTATAGACGATCGCGGTGTATTCAAACGGCGCGATCAGCGAGGATTCGCCGGTCCGATAGGCCTGCGTCATCAGCAGTTGCGCCAGCGCCGAGACCAGGCCGACCGCGACCAGCGCCAGCAACTCCCAGCCGCCCGGCGTAACCCATACCGGGACCGTGGCAACGCCGGCCAGCACGCTGCCGCCCAGCGAGAACCACAGCACGATCGTCGCATTGCTCTCGCCGCCCGCCCCCATCTGGCGGATGGTGATCATCGCCAGCGCCCAGCAGCCCACGCCGCCGAGCACCCACAAGGTCGGCTCCAGCGGCAGCCCGCCGCTGTTCCACGGCCGCACCATCACCAGCACGCCGAGCAGCCCGGCCAGCACCGCGGCCATCCGCCGCCAGCCGACCCGCTCGCCCAGCAGCGGGATCGACAGCAAGGTCAGCATCAGCGGCATCACGAAGCTGAGCGCGGTGTTGGTCGCCAGCGGCAGATGCCCAAGGCCATAGAACGAGGTGAACATCGCCGCGAAACCGAACAGCGTGCGCGCCACATGCGGCCAGACCCGGCGCACCCGCAGCGCCGCCAGCCCGCCCCCGCCTGGCCCACCTCGCCGCAGCAGCAACGGCAGCAGCACGCCGGCGCACACCGCGCTGCGGAACAGCACCACCTCGGCAGTCGGAAAATCCGCCGCGACCGCCTTCACCAGCGCCGCCGACACGGTATAGGCGGCCGAGGAGCCGAGCACGCTCAGGATCGCCAGCCGCCGCGCGGCCAGCTCCCGCCCGTTCGCCACGGTCATCGCGCCGCGATCAGGCCGGCAGCATCAGGTTCGGCAGCCACAGCGACAGCCACGGCACGAAGATCACCACCACCAGCAGCGCCAGCAGGATCAGCACGAACGGCAATATCTCGTGCATCAGCTTCTTCAGCGGAATCCCGGTGGCGCCGGCCAGCACGAACAGGTTGAGCCCGACAGGCGGCGTGATCAGCGCGATCTCGATATTGAAGATCAGCACGATGCCGTAATGCACCGGGTCGATGCCCAGCTTCATGGCGATCGGCGCCAGAATCGGCGTGGTCATCACGTTCAGCGCCACCGCCTCCATGAACATCCCCAGGATGAACAGGATGCCGCTGATCACCAGCAGGAACTGCCAGCCGTTCAGGTGCCAGGTGTCGATCATGCCGAAGATCATCTGCGGCGCATTGAGGAAGGTCAGCACCTTGGACAGCAGCACCGCGCCGGCGATGATGGTGAAGATGTTCACCGTGGTGCGCGAGGTCTGCATCAGGATCGGCCAGACGTCGCGAAAGCCGATGGTGCGGTAGACGAACAGCGCCAGCACCAGCGCATAGACCACGCAGGCGGTG